>CACZFH010000022.1 GCA_902780395.1 uncultured Erysipelotrichaceae bacterium | reverse complement strand
TCGATATTCTCTTGCCATATTATTCTCCTTTCTTAAATTTTAACATATAAAAAATCTACACACTTTTTATTTTGTGTAGATTTTTTTCAAATCACTTCTAGTACCCTATTTATTTTTTTAATACATAGCTTTGTTCTGTGTCATAGTCATAATAAGGATATTCAGCTAATATTTCTGGAATTGTTTCAGACTTTGATTTACCCAATCCAACAAATGATGGATGGTTTAAAATAGCTTGTCCCATATCATTTCTTATTCGTTCATTTTCTTCTCTTATATCAATTTTTTGATGGTCAAAAGTATATGGTTCTAGATGCTTTACATGGCATTCTTTTGCTGCAATATCATAAACAAACACCATCGGAACAACTTGCCCATCTCCTTCTTTGGCTTCATCAATATAACCCCATTGCATTGGTAACATTATTTGATCTTGATAAAGATTCCAAGTTACTTCTGGAAAACAAGCAAAACTATGTCCTTTTTGCATCATTCTAATGATTGTTTCCTTGGTAAAATGCTTGTCATCTTTAGATGCCCTGTTTACATACATAGATACTGTGGAATTAAAGAAAAATTTATCTATTAATCTTAATCTTTGTGTTCCTACTAATAAAATCGTTTCATTAGGTATTTGTGTTCTCATTACTGGTCCATCTTGAAATCTAGTATGGTTTGCTATATAGATAGCTGGTCTGTCATCTTTCAAAATCATTTTATTATCTTCTACTACTTTATAGCCACCTTGTTTTATAGCACTATAAATAAGTAAGTTACTTATTATTGATTTAATGGGAATATTTCCACTAATTCTTTCATCTATTAAATCCGTACTCTTCCCTTCGCAGTACATCTCATATGGTGTTTTTTCAAAACTATAATTACTCATCTACTATAACCCCACTTATTCGAATATGCTGATTATATCACAAATTCCCTAAAAAGTCAATTTACCACTCTAGTTTTGAAAGTATGTTTTCAAATTCTAAATCACTTGGTGGATATGGCTGATAAGGAATTTCAATGCTTTCTTCATTATCTATTTCTAAAAAGATTTTACCTCTTTTTATTTCATCACTTACTTGCTTTTTTCTTTCATTTGAATAATCTTCTTTTAATAAAACACTTTTTCCTATCTTATTCTCCATATCATATTGGCTTATAATAATACCTTTATTATATAACTTGGCGCTTTTGGTAATTTTCTTGGCTTGATCTTTGTTGTAATGATAAACACATATTCCATTATCATCATATTCTCTTAGATAGTTATATCTATGAATCTGTTCATTATATAGAAAGCTCAATTCTTCTCTTTCAGAAAGAATACCTTGTTTTACTGATACTGTTTCAATAGTATTATCCATTTCAATACCATTATCAGAACGTTTTGTTTTTATGTGAAAAAGGAGTCCAACTTTACCAATTCTACTACCAAAAAACAATTCTATTTTATAAATATCTTGTTCAATTGTTCCTGTTTCATCTTCTACGGTAATAGTTCTTGAGTCCCATTTTGTTAGAGCATCTTTTTCTATCATTTTTTTTATTATTTTTAAATAATAACTGGTAGATGTATTTTTAGGAATATGAAACTCAATATTTTGAACTGCTTCTTCCCATCTTTTTAAATTGTACTCTTTCTCTTGCATAGTTATTCCCCTATTCTTTTCATATTTTATTGTACCAAAAAAATTATAAAAGTAAAAGACATACTTTTGTATGTCTTTATCTTCCGTTATTATTTCCATTATTATTTCCAAATCCCCAAAATAGGAAGAAGATAATAATAATGATGATTAATACACCCCACCAGCTACCAAATCCATCATTATTGTTTTGATAACTTGGATAAACAGGGTATCCACATGACATCATAAATATTCTCCTTTCATGTTATTGTATGAAGAATATTTATTTTTGCTCATATCTATTCAACGGTAACACTTTTTGCAAGATTTCTAGGTTTATCTATATCACAGCCTCTTTTATAAGCTACATAATAAGCTATCATTTGAAGAGTAGGAACTACTAAAATTGGTTGCAATTTCTTGTTTACTCTAGGTACTAATATTTGATTTTCATAGCCATAATCATCTATTCCTACATAAATTGGGACGGCGCCTCTTGAGATTACTTCTTCTAAGTTTGATATCGTTTTGTCTTTAATCTCATCATCAGTAATAATACCAAATACTATTGTTCCCTCATTTACTAGAGAAATTGTTCCATGTTTTAGTTCACCTGCTTGATAAGAATCACTATGAATATATGATACTTCCTTTAGCTTTAAACTTCCTTCCATACTGATGGCATAATCTACTTTTCTACCAATAAAGAAGACATCTTCTTGTTTATAAATGGCATCTGCTAGTTTTTTATAATAACCACTCTTATCTAATAATACTTTTAATTGTTGTGGTAAATGGATTAAATCTTCCAAATAAGTATCATCTTTATTTATTTTATATGACAATAGTGATAATACTAATACTTGTTGAATAAAAGCTTTGGTTGTGGCAACAGCTATTTCTCTTCCAGCTTCAATTAAAACTTTATAAGTACAATCTCTAGCTATTGTTGAACCATCTACATTAACAATTGCTAAGGTATCAACTTTATGTTCTATTGCTTTTCTCATGGCTGCTATTGTATCAGCGGTTTCTCCAGATTGAGATATTAAAATTACTAGTGTCTTATCATTATAAATAATATTACGATAACGATATTCACTAGCAACATCTATATCTACTCTTAACCCATCTTCTTCAAATAAATACTTTCCTATCATACCAGCATAGTAAGCTGATCCACATCCTACAATATGAATATCATGATATTTTTTTAAATCTGGAAGAGCATCTAAATTATTTATATATTTTTTTATAAAATTATCTACTAATATTGGTTCTTCCATGATTTCTTTTAACATATAGTGTTCATAACCATGTAGTGAAGAATCTTCTGTACTTAAAGTACTTGTTTCTACTTTTCTTGTTATTGGTTTATTGTTTTTCGTAATACTATAGCCATCTTTAGTTAATTCTACTACTTCATTTTCTCCTAACAAAACATATTGATTGGTATGACTTAAAATTGCTCCAATATCACTAGTAACATAATAACCATTTTTTTCAACTCCTATAATTAATGGAGATTGACAACGAACCGCATATATCTTATCTTCATCTTCATTTAAAATTGCTAAAGCATAGCTTCCTTTTACTTCTTTTATAGCTTTATTGATAGCACCAATCATGTCTTTTTTATAGTACTTGTTGATTAAAGCAGCCATTACTTCTGTATCGGTACTGCTTTGGAATTTTACGCCTTCTTTTTCTAATTCTTTTTTTAATGGTGCTGCATTTTCAATAATTCCATTGTGTACTAGTGTAATTTTACCAACTTGATGTGGATGGGCATTTTTTTCACTTGGTTCTCCATGAGTTGCCCATCTTGTATGAGCTATTCCAATATTACAATCTATTAGTTTTTCGTTTTGTAATTTTTCCTCTAAGAAAGCAATTTTTCCTACACATTTAACGATTTGTATTTCTTTTCCTTTTTTGAATGCCATTCCTGAGGAATCATATCCTCTATACTCTAGGTTTTTTAAACCTTCTAATAGGATTTCTTTAGGATGTTCTTTTCCTATATATCCTATAATTCCACACATAAATTTTCCTCCTGATTTCTAGTGATAATATATTATTTGTTATAATATTGTTTTTATTTTTTGTAATATATCTAACGAATCACTTATCCGTAGTAGCACCCGCTGAATTATCGATCACTACTAACCTCGTCAACTATTTAAAGTTCTAGCGCTAAAATGAAGTTACAACCTTTCACTCTTCATCTTTAAAAACATTATATACAAAAAAAAGAGAAGAAGCAAATTCTTTAGCGAATTATTTCTTCTCTTGTGAATATGTAATTAGTTCTTTCAGAAGTGTTTTCCTTGTCTGCTATTAATTGTACTTCTTTCTTAGATTGATTAAAGATATCTTGATAATTAGATTCAATTGATTTAATGATATTATAAAGTTCTTTATCTGCTTCTGTTATAGTTCCATTGGCATTACTTTTTTCTAACTCAATATATCTTTCAGTATTATTAATAAATCTTAAATATTTATTTTCTGTTTTATAATAACTATATATAGTATTATCATCTTTTACTGTTTTTAAGTAAACCTCATAATTCTTTTCGGTTGTTTTTTCAACTTTACAGGCAGCTTCTGTTATATCTCCTAAATCATTTTCTTCTTCGATTGTATTATAAGCTGTTTTTATTAATGAAATGCAATTTGCTTGATTCTCACTATTTTCTTTCCAATAATTTGTATTATGGTTTTTATTAATATTAAATGGAACTAATGCAAAGAAGATTATTATTAAAAATATGGCATAGAAGACTAAGGCATAGATTATGCTTTCTCCTCCTTTTTCCATAGCAAGATTTGATAAAGTATAACGATCTTCATCTGGATTATCATTAATCATCTTTTCTATTTTTTTCTTAGCAATATTAATATAAATGGGATTAAATGCAAATCCACATGCTATCATTGAAATAATAAGATATACTATTAGAAGACTTCTTATAAAGACTATTATAAGGCCTGCTATTAATAAACCAACTGAGCCAATTATTAATAGTTTTCGATAGATAAAATATACCCAACTTAATAGAAATGCCCAAATATTAAATTTACTATTTTTGATTGCCTTATAGTCGTCTCCAATAAAAGCTTCTAAAAGGTCTTCATTTTCATAGGCAAATTCTTCTGATTCTTCATTTTTTTCTTTGGGTTTCTGTTCTTCTTTCTTATCTTCTGCTAATAAATCTGCTTCATTATCCCATGAAACATTAGTAGAATCTCCATTATAATATCCACAAGAATGACAAAATAGTTCTTGTTTTTTTATCCTTTTACCACAATTTTTACACTTCATAGTATCACCCTTTTATACTTTTTCTTCAGATAGTTTTTCTAATTTTCCAGCATTTTTTTCTTCTATCTCTTGTATTTGATCTTTAAAAATATTATCAAATTCAGGAATAGCTTTTCGTATTACATCTGGATAAATATTTTTACTCTCCATAATAGCCTTTTTAACATCATTTACATTTACTTCTCGTCTATTATCAAATAAAGCATTGGAAAAAGCTTGTTGTACGATTGTTAATGAAACATCTGGATATCTTGACCCAATTTCATAAATTCTTTTGTATTCACTTGTTATATCTGTAATGAATTCCATTATTTTTTTCTGAATAAATGGTGTGTATAACATTTTGGCGCCTGTTCTATATTCTATCTTAGGTAGTGTTCCAATTAATATTTGAATATTTTCTTCTCTAGTTGGTTCAAATATTTCAACTTTTTGGAAACGACGAACAAACGCTTTATCTCTTAAAATGTAACGCTCATATTCTTCTGTGGTAGTTGCTCCTATTACTTTTATATCTCCTCTATCTAGAGCGGGTTTAAACATATTGGCAAAGTCTAGAGCTTCTCCTTTAGTACCCATTAGGGTATGAATTTCATCAATAAACAAGATTAATTTGGTTTTATCTTTTAATTCATCGATCAATGTTTGTACTTTTGATTCTCCGGTGATTGGATCTACTCCTAATAAAGCGGCTGTATTTAGTTTAATAACTTGGTATCCTTTTAAAATATCAGGTACTTCGTTTTTTTGAATTCGATATGCTAATCCTTCTACAGTTGCTGTTTTACCAACACCAGGTTTTCCGATTAATACAGCGGATTTATCAGGGGTTAATAATATCAATATTAATTCTTTTATTTGCTTATCTCTTCCGATAGCGGGGTTTGTTACATATTCATTTTTTTGAAAATTTTCCCCATAATTTTCAAGCATACTAATTCTTTTACTTTTTATGTCAAAGTTTTTTTGTACTTTGTCATCAAAATATTTTTCATAATCCATGTTGGTCACTTCCTCATCATTTTTATTATATCATATCTTGTTTTCTCAGTCTTTAGTTTTTACTGGATTTACATGTATTACTGTTAAATATATTTCAGGAATTTCTTTTTCTATTTCTCTTTCTAATTGATTAGCAATTTCATGACTTTCAAAAGTTGTTAAATTTCCATCTAAAAAAATAGTGAAAGATATTTGGTAACGATAACCTACTGGTGTAGCATTAAAATGATTTACTTTTATTACTTCTTTATGCTTTTCTATTATTTTATAAACTTCTTCTTTTTTCTCTTCTGACATTGTTTTATCCATCAAGACATCATAGCTTTCCATAAATATTCTTATTGCTGTATGAGCAATCCATAATGAGATTAAAACTCCTACTATAATATCTGCTAAAGCAAATCCTTTTAAACCTAGTATTGTAGAAATTAATGTACATAAAGTTATAAAACAATCATTTCGATGATCTTTACTATTAGCTTTAATTAGAATATTATTATATTTTTTGTATATTTTATTAGTATATAAAAATAATAATAGTTTAGTTATGATTGTTATGATGGATACAATAATTAGGGAATTAGAAAATAGTATTTGGTCATGATTAAAATATGTTGTTATAGCTTTTTTTATCATGGTAAAGGCTGTTAAAAGCATGATAATACTGATTAAAAAGGCATAGATGTATTCGGCTTTTCCATGTCCTAAATTATGATCTTCATCGGCTTCTTTGGAACTAATTTTATTTCCAATGAAAGTCATTAAAGAAGAAAAAACGTCTCCAAAACTATTGAAGAAATCAGCTAACATGGCTTGACTATTGCTGATAAAACCTATTATTCCTTTTAAAAGCATTAAAACAATATTTCCTACTATACCTAATATACTAGCAATATTTGTCTCTTTATATCGATTCATATCTATCCCTCTATTTATTACGTATTTTTAAATATTCAACAAAACCTGTTAATAATTGTTTTTTTTCTTTTGGAATCCAACTCATTTTTTCTAACAAAGATAAACCTTCTTGATAATACTCTCTCATCTTATCTTCAGCATATTGTTTGGAACCACTTTTAATTAATAATTCTTTTATTTCTTCGATATTTTTTTCGGTTAATTTATCTTTGCCATATATTTTTAGAAATTCTTTCTTATATATTGTTTTTAAAATACGGGAAAACAATAGTGTTTGTTTATATTCTCTGATGTCTGATCCTTTTACTTTTCCCATTTCATCTGAAAATATTCCTAAAATATCATCTTGTATTTGAAAAGCAATACCTATTTTTTCACCAAATAAAGTAATATCTTGTTGTTGTTGTTCTGAACCTCCGGCTAATATTAATCCGGTTGTTAGAGGACCTATTATAGTGTAGTTTGCTGTTTTTAACAAATCAATTTCATAAATTGTTTTTTCGATTTCAGCTAAAGGTAGTTCTTTATGTCTACTTTTATATGGCAATACTACATCTAATAATTCTCCTTCTATTGTTCTTAAAATTGTTTGATTAAATATTTCTAGCACTTTTCCTAAGTTAGGATGTTTTTGATAAGATGTAGCAATTATCTGATTAGCTAAGTATAAACCATAATCTCCCATACATAAAGCAATGGAGTTACTTAAATGTTTTCTATTAGTAATAGAATCTTTAGTATAATGACATTCATTACGGTAGTGAATGGTTTCTTTACCTCTTCTGGTATTATCTTTATCTATTATATCATCATGGACCAAAATGGAAGTTTGAAACAGTTCATAAGCTAAAGCTAAATGAAGACTTTCTTTATCTTCTTTTAGTAAGCTATATCCTAAATTAACTAATGTCCCTCTTATATTTTTTCCATCTTTATTTAGATCTTTAAAAAATTCTATATTTTCTTGAATAATAGGATTATCATTTTTTAAAGACATATTAAAAACTTGTAGAGCTTGGTCTATTTCTTTTTTTTCTTTTTGATAATAATCTTTAAAGGCTAAAATATTTGTCATAACTTATTTCCTTTCAACTTTTAATAATTCATTTATTCCTATTAAAAAAATACCTATTACTATCATACTATCCGCAAAATTAAATACTGGAAAATCATATTGAAAGATGGAAAAAGATAAATAATCAATAACTCCTTTTCTAATGATTCTATCTAATAAATTACCATATATTCCACCAATTAACATTCCATAATAAATACTTGTTTTTTTGGTTAAAGTTTCTTTCTTTAGGATATGTTGAATTATTAATAGAATTATAACACTAATAATAATTAAAAAATGTTGTTGATTTTGAAAAATAGAAAAGGCTGCTCCAGTATTTTTCAAATAGTATAAAGAGAAAAAATTAGGTATTATTTCTACTTTTCCTTTTAAACTAATTGTCTTTAATAATACTATTTTTAATACTTGATCTATTATAAGAATAATGGTAGCAATACTATACATTATTTTCTTTTCCTTCATGATTTTCTCCTTTTAATTTTTTTACTTGTTCTATTATGATTTGAATTTCATTATATCTTTTTTCTATATGGCCTGTTACCTTTAGTAAGTCTCCTTTCTTGATATTAGGAGAACGTAAAAATTGTTTTGGAAACATAGTAAATTCTTTAGAAGATGTTTCATCACTTCCAGTAATAAAAGACATATTATCACCTTTTTTGGTGCTAATTGTTTTTACTTTTTCTACTAAAATTAGGGTATCAATTGTTTTATCATAATAATTCTCAACTTCATTTAAAGGAATACAGTTAGGATTTTCTTTTTTGAACATAGTAGTTGGATGGGATGATAAATAAAACCCAAATACTTCTTTTTCTTTCTCTAATAAATACTCATTAGCAAAATCTTTTTGTTCTTCTATCTCTGGTTTCATTACTAAAGATGGATCTATGTCTTTAGTTAATTCAGCATAATTGAATAAACTATCTAAGTTATAAATTAGAGTTGCTCGATTATAGCGAAAATTTTTAAAAACATCGGCCATTATTAAGTCTTCTAATGTTTTTTTTCCTATTCCTGAAATATATAGTCTACTAAAACAATCATAGATATCTTTGAAAGGTCCTTGTTCTTTAGCTTTTTCTATTTGTTCTTCTGATACAACTCCAACTCCTTTGATATTTGAAATTGGATATATAATTTTATTATCTTTGACAAAATACTTTGAACCACTATTCTCGATAGTAGGTTTTTCTACTTCAATATTATTAGCTTTAGCTTCCATGATGTATTCATTTGTTTTTGTTTCACTGCCTATTACACTTGTTAATAAGTTAGCAAAGAAAATAGTTGGATAATGACATTTTAAATAAGCCATTTTATAAGCAATCATGGAATAGACAACAGAATGTGACTTATTAAAACCAAAACCTGCGAAATTCAATATTAAACCAAATAGCTTTTTGGCTTGCTCTTGGTCATGCCCTCTTTCTATGCTTTTTTTAATAAATACTTCTTCTTCACTCTTTAGTAAATCAAGTTTCTTTTTACTCATAGCTCTTCTTAGAATATCTGCTTCTCCTAAGGAATAGCCAGCATAAGAAGCTGCAACTTGCATAATTTGCTCTTGATAGATTAAAAAGCCATAAGTTGATTTGGTTATTTCTTTTAAAGATGGATCAAGGTATGTTTCTTGTTCTTCATGATGTTTTCTTTTGATATAAGAATCTATATTGACAGCTGCTCCTGGTCTAAATAAAGCGATAGCGGCAATAATATCATCGATAGAATTTGGCTTTAGTTTTCTTAAAAAATTCCTCATCCCACTAGATTCAAATTGAAATACTCCACACGTATTAGCTGTTTCAAATAGTTGTATAGTTTTCTTATCGTCTAATGGTATTTTATTAAAATCAATTTCTATATGATGAACTTTTGCTATATCATTTAAAATATCATCGATTAAGGTAAGATTTTTTAAAGCTAAAAAATCCATTTTGAGTAATCCTAATTCTTCAAGGTATTCCATTGAATAACCTGTTAAATATAAATTATCTGATTTATATAGAGGAATTACTTCATCTAAATCAATTTGACTCATTACAATTCCAGCAGCGTGAGAAGAAGTATGTCTTGGATAACCTTCTATTCTTGAGGCAATTTTATACATATCTGATAATAAAGAATCACTTTCTATTTTAATTCTAAAAGCTTCATTATTTTGATAAATATCTGATAATCTTTCTTTTGACATAGATGGTATTAATTTACATAGAGAATCTACTTTATAAAGAGGAATATTTAGTACTCTTGATACATCTCTAATTACTTGCTTAGTTGCTAAAGGAATAAAGGTAATAATTCCACTTACTCTTTTTTCTCCATATTTTTCTTTTACATAATTTATTACTAAATCTCTTTTATTATCAGGAAAGTCAGTATCAATATCAGGCATTGTTTTTCTCTCTGGATTTAGGAATCTCTCAAATAATAAATCGTATTGTAAAGGATCTATTTCAGTTATTCCTAATGCATATGCTACTAAACTACCAGCAGCACTCCCTCTTCCTGGTCCTACTAATATTTTATTTTTCTTTGCGTAACGAATAAAATCATATACTACTAAAAAGTAATTAGAAAAGCCCATTTCTTTAATAATTTTTAATTCATATACTAATCTTTCTTTATAAGAATCTGGAATCTCTTTATTTAGTCTTTTCATAAGTCCAGCTCTTGATAAATCAAATAAATACTTGTCTGGATTTTCACAATCATATATTGGTAATAATAATTTTGCAGGTGGAAATTCTAAATTACAAGCATTGGCAATTTCTTCGGTTTTTTTTATTCCATCATTACTGATTTGATTTTCTAACGAGGTATTTAATTCGTGATTATTAATATCATAATTTTCTATATCTAATAGGGTTTTTCCATCTCTAATACGGAATAAATATGGTAATATTTTCTGATCATTCGTATTTACATATAAGTTTTTTTGGAAAAATACTATGTTATTAGTAATAATTCTAGCTTCCATTTCCTCTTCTTTATTAGTATAACCTAAGTATAAGTCCATATAGATATTTCCCAATAAATTCCAAAGTTCTCTTGATTGAAAGGGAATGATTGCTATTACATTTTTATTATAGTCTTTCAAATCAATATCTGTTATTTTTCTTTCATGTTGAATAGTTGAGAGTTTTATTAGACATTTATATCCTGTGTAATCTTTAGCAAATAAAACAATTATTTTGTTAGCTATTTCTACTTGTAATCCTATGATTGGTTTAATGTTTTCTTGTTGGCATTTTTTGTAAAATTCCATTGTTCCAAACATATTCATATCAGCAAGAGCAATGGCTGGTAGTCTTTTTTCTTTGGCATAGGCAATAATGTCATCAATTTTTAATAAACTTGATAATAATGTGTAATTACTTTGATTATATAATGGAATATACATACTCATACCTCCTGTTTCTATTTTACCATATTCTTATTCGAAATGCCTTTATTTTTAGGCTTTTCATTGACTTTCTTGCTTTTTTATGTTAAAGTTAGAAAGCAAGTGAGGAAATGCCAAAGGAGGGATAACATGGCAAAAAATGTTTCAAATAGAAAAGCAAATGTAAAAAACAAGAGATCTCATGCTTTAAATGCTACCAAAACTAAGCAAAATACCAATTTACAAATCCATAGAAATGAATCTGGTAAAAAAGAAAGATTATCTGTTAGAGAAATTAGAAATGAAAAGAAAAAAGAAAAAGCTGCTTAATTGTGAAGTGATAAAGTAAAAGTAGACACATTAAAAAGATGTGATCTACTTTTTTTGTTATAATTTAATTAAGGAGATGATATTATGGGTAGACCTAAAGGAATTTCTACTCCAAGAAGAAATTGGAGTAAAGAAGAAAAACTAAAAGCAGTTAAAAGAGTGTTAGATAATCATGAAACTGCCGAAGATGTTAGAAAGGAATTAAATATTAACTCAGGATTGCTTCATGCATGGATTCAAAAATATCTAAATGATGGTGAAAAAGGATTAGTAAATAAAATAAAGCCAGGTAATCCACTAGCTAAATATCAAAGTAAGAAACAATTAACGGATATTGAAAAATTAGAATATGAAAACATGAAATTAAGAATTGAGAATGAACGATTAAAAAAAGGTTATTGGGTGGAAGGAGATGGTCAAGTTGTAATATTCAATGGTTCAAAGAAAAAGAATTCGAAATAGTATTAATATTAAGCAAAGAATTTAATGTAAAAGCATTATGCATTGAGATGAAAGTATCTAGAAGTGGTTATTATAAATGGTTAAAAACAAAAGATGTTTTAAATAATTATGAATTAAATAGAAATAGTATGTGTGAATTAGTTAAAGAATATCATAGAAAACATCCATCATGGGGATATAGACATATCAATAGACAAATAAGAGTTGATATAGGTTGGTATGTATCTGATTATTTTGTTCATAAGTGTTGTAAGTTTTTAGGAATAAAATCAGTTGTAAGAAATTATAAATATAGAAAGCCTGGTGAAGAATCAATTAAATATCCAAATTTAGTTAAAGGCAATTGGAATGTTACTAAACCATTAGAATTAATAGTTACAGATATGACTTGTATAAAATATAAAACAGAATTATATGATACAGTTTTATATATGGATGCATTTAATATAGAAATATTATCTTATTCTTATACTAAAAAACATAATTCTATAGTTCCATATTATGAGGGATTAAACATAGTTTTAGACAAAATAAAAGGAATTAATTACTCCACAACTTTGCATAGTGATCAAGGAGTAGTTTATTCCTCAATGGCATTTACCAATGCACATAAAGATTATAACATAATTCGTTCAATGAGTCGAGCAGGAACACCAACAGATAATCCAAAAATGGAATCGATTAATGGTTGGATAAAAGATGAAATTATGAATGATTGGAATATTGATAGCTATGACACATTTGATGAATTTATTAATGCATATATTTATTATTATAATAATGAACGTTTAGCTTGTTCATTAAATTATAAAACCCCAATTCAGTATAAAACCGAACTAGGGTTCTAATAAGTCTTTTTTAAGTGTCTACTTTTTATTGACTGATTCAAAGCTGCTTAATTGCAGTTTTTTTTATTCACAGATTAATCCTTTTGTTACCATGTCTGTTTGAATTGTTTCTTTTTCTGTTTCTAATGGATAGTCTACGCTTGTTGAAAAGTGATTCTGTTGAGTTGGATTTAATAATGTTAAATCTAGTGTTTTGAAGTCAACTACTACGGTAACAAGTAATCCTTCTCCATTTGGAACAACTTCTATTTGATAACCATCTGTTGGATTCATAAATTGTTGATAAGCTATTGAATAATTCTGAACAGTTGTTGCTCCTAATTGATTTCCAACCGTTGGATTAATAGAATATGTTTTTGTAAATCCTACTAATTTATTATCTTCAAAGTTATATTGAATCGTATATTCAGTATCTGTTCCGTCAGCATTATTTAAACTACTTTGAGTACACTTCATATTTGATTCTACAACTTTAACAGTTTCTTCTTTTTTTACAACTTCTTCAGCAATATCTCTTTTCTCTACTTTATTATTACTTGCTTTTAGGTTTGTTGCTACTTGGAAAGTAGTACCAAAGGCTAAAAATAATACTCCCAATACAGCTACAGCAATTGCTGGTTTTTTACTAGATATTCTTTCATATCTAGCAGCTTTCTCAACTTCTTCTATATTTAATACTTGTGTTCTTTGTAATTCTTGTTGAGTCAAAGGATGTTGAGCTTTCAACACTTCTTCTGGAGAAATTGTTCTTGGTTGGTTTGCTTGAGCAACTTGTACTCCTTGTTGTTGTGGCATTGAAATTTGTTGAGCCTGTTGTTGATATTGTTGCTGATATTGTTGTACTGGTTGTCCTATAGGAATTTGATTATTGCTTTGATATTGTATATTATTATTTGGGATTTGATTATTGCTTTGATACTGTATATTATTATTTGGGATTTGACCTTGATAATTGTTTTGATTTTGTGTATTATTTGGATTCATTGCGCCCACCTCTATCTTAATAATATTATAACAACTTTTTAGTCAATAATTCAATAAAAAAATAACTATTTCTAGTTATTTTTGTTTTTAGCATCAAATTTTTTTCTTTCTTCCGTATTTAAGATTCTCTTACGAATTCTGATATGATTTGGAGTTACTTCAATTAATTCATCTGAATTAATATAATCAAGGGCATATTCTAAAGAAATTGGTCTTGGCCTTTTTAAAACAACAGTATGATCTGATCCAGCAGCACGAGTATTGGTTAATTGTTTCCCTTTTACTACATTTACAGCCAAATCGTTTTCACGATTACATTCTCCTACTACCATTCCTTCATACACTTCTTCTCCTGGTTCAATAAACATAACTCCTCTATCCTCTAAGTTTCCAATTGAGTAAGCTGTGGCATTACCATTTTCCATAGATACTAGGACACCTAATTTTCTTTCACCAATTACAACATTCTCAAAAGGAAGAAATTCTTTAAAGGAATGATTCATGATACCATAACCTTTTGTTAATGTCATAAAGTCGGTTGAGAAACCTATTAAACCACGAGATGGTATTGTATATAACAAACGTACTTGATTTTCAAAATTGGTCATACTTTCCATTTTTCCACCACGAATTCCCAATTGTTCTATTACACTTCCAACTGATTCTTCTGGTACTTCAATTTGTAATTCTTCGTATGGTTCATATTTTATTCCATCTTTTTCTTTGATGATTACTCTTGGTTTTGATACTTCTAACTCAAAGCCTTCTCTACGCATGTTTTCTATTAAAATTCCTAGATGTAGTTCTCCTCTACCACTTACTAAAAATGATTCATTAGTTTCTGGTTCTACTCTTAGTGAAACATCTCGTTGGGTTTCCCTATTTAAACGTTCTTCTATTTTTCTAGCGGTTACTATTTTTCCATCTCTTCCAACCATTGGTGATGAATTACTTCCAAAAGTCATTTGAAGAGTTGGTTCATCTATTTTTAATGGTTGAAGTGGAATAATTTGATCATTATTACAAATAGTTTCTCCTACTGAAATATCAGCAAGCCCTGCTATAGCAACAATATCACCGGCTTCTGCTTCTTCTATTTCAATTCTATTATATCCATAATAACCAAATAGTTTTTGAATTCTAAATTGTTTATTTGTTCCATCTAGACGGGCACAAGTTACAACTTCTCCTGTTTTTATTTTTCCATTATGTACTCTACCTATTCCTATTCTTCCTACAAATTCATTATAGTCTAATAATGCAGGTTGAAATTGAAGAGGAGCTTCTTTACTACCTTTTGGTTCAGGAATTTCTTCTAAAATAGTATCTAATATCTCAGAAAAACCTTCTGTCTGTGATGCTATATCATCACTAAAAGAACAAGTATTATTTACAGCTGAAGCATATATAACTTTAAAATCTAATTGTTCTTCATCTGCTCCTAATTCAATAAATAAGTCTAATACTTCATCTACTACTTGTTTACAACGAGCACTTGGCTTATCAACCTTATTAATAACAACAATTGGTTTTACTCCGGCTTCAAATGCTTTCTTTAATACAAATCGAGTTTGAGGCATAGCACCTTCATAAGCATCTACTACTAATAAAACACCATCTACCATATTCATGATACGTTCAACTTCTCCACCAAAGTCAGCATGTCCTGGAGTATCTAGTATATTAATTCTTACTCCTTTATAATCCATAGCTGTTGTCTTAGCTAAGATTGTAATTCCTCTTTCTTTCTCTAGCGAATTAGAATCCATTGATATATTACTTAAATCTTCATTTTCACGAAACATTCCCGAATGTTTTAAGATACCATCTACTAAAGTAGTTTTACCATGATCAACATGAGCAATAATTGCGACATTTCTTTTTTCCATTTTTCTACACCTCTTTGCAACGTTCAACATTATATCATACTTTTAAAAATAATGCTATAATTTTTCATATTTTTCTTTATATATCATTTTTTTAATACTTTTTTTACAAAAAGATAAAATACTATACTAAGTAAAAAAATCCTAATAGGTATTTTTAAATATCCTACATAAGTACTTAAAATAATCCAATTTTCTCCTAATGTATATCCAACGTAAACAAAAGCAAATGTCCAAGGAATAGAACCAATTGTTGTATAGATAATAAACTTGATAAATGACTGCCTTGTAATTCCCATAGGAAGAGAAATAAGGGTTCTAATGATTGGAAAATTTCTACCTATAAGAGCTGACAATAATCCATATTTTTTGAACCAAGAGTCACTTTTTTCAATGTCTTCTTCTTTCATAAAAAAATATTTCCCATACTTTTTTATAAAAGCATTTCCTCCATAATACCCCATTAAATAGATTACTATAGCACAAAAAACACTTCCTAATAATCCAACTAAAAATGCCCCCTCAAAAGAAAATATCTTTTGACTAGCTAAAATACCTCCTGTTGCGAGTATTAATTCACTAGGAATAGCTATTATTACAGCTTCTAAAACCATGCCTAAAAACATACCAAAATAACCATAATTTCCTATTAATTGAATTACGAAATTAGCCATTATATCACCTATTGAAGTATATGAAAAAAAGAATTAATTTTTCATTAATTTTTCAATATAATCTTTTAAAGTATCAAACTCTTTTTTTCCTAAATCATCTAAAATTGGATGATGTTTCTTGATAATGGCGCCTTCAAATGTTTTTAGCATTTCATAATCATTATCATTATCTCCAATAACATGTAATATATTATAATTTAATTTTTCCATATTAATTAGTTTTTTCAGAGCATTCTCTTTATTTACACTCCTATGAATAATATTAATATGAAATCTACTAGCATAGATATGAATATGGACTTTTTTTCTAAGTATTTCAACTATTTTCTTTTTTTCATTTTCGTCTACACAATTAATGACTATTTTAACACAGTCTTTATAAAACTCTGTATGATTATATCCATCATCTAAATAATAATCCCATTTATTTTCTTCAATGACAGGGATTAATTGTTTAATATCATCTTCATCTAATAATACAGTATCTAAACAATAATCCATATTATTAAATATTTTGGCCCCATCTTCACATATTAAATAGGAATACGGAATATTCTTTTCTATTATTATTTTTTTCAATGACGTATAATTTCTTCCTGTAATAATACAAAAAATATTACCTGCAGATACAAATCTTTTTATAGCTTCTATATTATCGTTGGTTTTTATAGGATCATCTAAGTAGTAAATTGTATCATCAAAATCACTTGCTAGAATCTTCATATACTTCACCTACTTTTAGTATACTTTATTTTTTTGTAAATAAAAAGTGTAAACAATTCTTGTTTACACTTTAAATATCCATTATAGCCAGTATGATAACACCTATCAGTACAAAGAATATTCCAATATATTCTTTTTTGGTTAACTTTTCTTTAAGAACAAGTCTAGATAGTAACATTGATAAAACACAATAACTACCAACAATAGGAGCACTAATTGTAGCATTGCCAGACATAGCTTTTACATAGAAAACTTGGCCACCAGTTTCAAATATAGCAGCTATTATTTTTGTTTTCTCATTAAATAATTGAATTTTTTCTTTTTTAGTTTTTAAATAAAAATACGTTATAAGAGCATATAAAGCGAAAGTATATTCATAGGCAATTAAAGCTGTACTTTCTTCTATTAGGCTTAATTTATCTAAGTATAATCCATCAAAAAAGGTTCCTGCTCCATCTAGAATACAATAAACTAGTGGAAATAAAATAGTTAGAGTTATTACTTTTTGAGTAGTATTATTCTTTTTGAACTTTATTCTTTCTTCTTTGCTATTCTTTATTTCTAACAAAGAGATTATTATTATTCCTGTAAATATAAATACTAATGCAATAAAGAATGGGTAATCATATTTTTCTTTAAAAAAGAGCATTAAAAGAAGAGCTGTAATTACTCCACTGGTATTTTGAACCGGGCTAGAAATAGATAGTTCTAGAAATTTTAATCCTTTATACCCTATTACCATACTCGATATATAGCATAAAGAAACTGGTAAGTATTTTACTATATCTATTATATTCAAAGGAGGTTTTTCTATAATCCAATAGATAGTAGCGTGAATTCCCATAATTAATCCTACCATTATCCCAGTTTTTAAATGATTATACTTGCCTTCTCCTTTATTTCCCATCTTATAAAATAAATCGGCAATTCCCCAAAAACTAAATGTTAATAAAGTACATAGTATCCACATAAATATCACCTTTTATATTGTATCAAAAAAACACATAGTTTTCTATGTGCTTTTTATTTAAAGAATTTTTTCATAATGGTATTTAACCCTTTATTAATTAATTTATCAGCTGCTTTATTAGCAACTTTCTTTCCTAGTTTATACTCTAAAGAGTTTTTCTTGGCTTTTTCAGCTTCTCTTTTTTTCTTTTCAGCTTCTTTTTCGGCTGCTTTTTGAGCTCTTTCAGCTTCTTTAGCAGCCTTCTCAGCTTCCTTTGCAGCCTTTTCGGCAGCTTTTGCTTCTTCTTGTGCTTTTCTTTCTTCTTCTTCAGCTTCTAATTTTTCTTTAATCATTTTATCTAATTCTTCATAAGCAGAATCTCTTTCAAGAGTTTCTTCATATTTTCCACATAATGGAGATTGATTAATCATTTTATTACGAGTAATGTCATCAATTACTCCCATTTTACTTTGAGGAGGAAGGATGGTAGCTTTTTCGACTATTTCTGGTTCTCCATTTTCATTTTGGAAAGATACTAAAGCTTCTCCTGTTCCTAGGGCTAAAATAGCGTCAGCAGTATTGAATTTAGGATTAGCTCTAAAAGCATCAGCCGCTACTTTAACAGTTCTTTGTTCACTTGGAGTATAAGCTCTTAAAGTATGTTGGACACGATTTCCAAGTTGAGCAATTACTTCGTCTGGAATATCTGTTGGGCTTTGTGAGATAAAGTATAATCCGATTCCTCTAGATCTTATTAATTTAACAACCTGAGTTATTTGTTTTAAACGATATGATGGCATTCCATTAAATAATAAATGAGCTTCATCGAAGAAAAATACTATTCTTGGCTTTTCTAAATCTCCTACTTCTGGCATTTTATTAAATAAATTTGTTAATAGCCATAACAAGAATGAAGCATATAAGTCAGGAGATTTAAATAATTCTACGGCATCTAATATATTTATAAATCCTTTACCATTATTATCTACACCTATAAAATCATTAATATCTAGTTCTGGTTGACCAAAGAATTTATCAGCTCCTTGATTTTCTAATGTTAATAAACATCTTTGAATAACTCCAATACTTTGAGTTGTGATATTACCATACTTGGTTATGAAATCATTTTTATTATCTCCAACATATTGAAGTAATAATCTTAAATCTTTAGTATCATCTAAATGCCAACCATTTTCTTCCGCAATTTTATATACTATGGCAAGAACTCCTTCTTGAGCTTCAGAAAGACCTAACATCATGGATAAAATATCTGGGCCTACTGAATCTAAAGTAGTACGAATGGGATGACCACTTACTCCAAAAATATCCCAAAATCTTACAGGAAAACTTTTATATTCAAAATCATTAATCTTTAATTTTTCTATTCTTTTTTCAAGACTTTCATTTGTTTCTCCTGGTAGTGCTGTTCCAGCAATATCTCCTTTGACATCGGCAAGGAATACTGGTACTCCAGCATCTGAGAATGACTCTGCCATTACTTTTAAAGTAATTGTTTTTCCAGATCCACTAGCCCCTGTTATTAAGCCATGGCGATTGGCTTTGTCTAATAGAATAGACAATTCTTTGTCTTCACTTTTTCCAATTAAAACTTTATTATCTTTTAACATACAAGACCTCCATTTAATTTATTATATCATAATACATAAATAAAGAATACTATGTTCTAGTATCCTTTATTATTCTTTATTCATCAGCTAAGTTATCAAAGTATCCTTGAATAAATACTACTGGAGTTCCTTTATCTCCACTACCACTGGTTAAATCACATAAAGAACCAATTAAATCTGTTAATCTTCTAGGTGTAGTTCCTTGAGTAATCATTTTTCCTTTCAAGTCTTTATCTTTAGCTCTTATTTCTTCTTTAATAGCTTCTTTTAATTCTTCTCCTCTTAAATCAGCATATTTATTATCAGAAACATATTTAAGTTTTATTTCATTTGGAGTTCCTTCCAATCCGTTGGTGTATGCTGGTGATACTACCGGATCAGCTAACTCCCATATTTTTCCTACGGGATCTTTAAATGCTCCGTCTCCATAAACCATAACTTCGATTGTTTTTCCAGTTTGTTCTTTTAATCTTTGTTGAATTTCTTCTACAAGTTGTTGTCCGGTTCTCGGGAACAATTTTAATCTTTCTTCTGTTGATTTGTTTGATCCTAACATTCCATATTTTTCGTTATAACCACTACCATTTATTGGTTCATTCATAATCTCATATAAACCATAAACGTTTCCTCCGGCTTTTTTTAATATTTCTTTGGTTCTATATCTAGTATGAATATCACAATTAATAACATTATTAGTATACTTTAATATTTCAGTTGGATTATTAGCAAAAACAAATGCCGCTTCACAATTTTCAGCCTCTATTAATTGTTTATAGAAATCTAACATATTAATTCCTGTAAATGGATGTATCCAATCTCCAAAGCTATTACGATATTCGGCTTCTGTTATTACACTTGCTGTATTATATTCACTATTAAATAGTTTTTCTTCGTCTAATATTCCATTTCCTACTTCATCACTTGGAAAAGATAATTGGACAAATAATTTTTTGGTACTTCTAGCTATGGCTTTTAATATTAAGGAAAATCTATTTCTACTTAATATTGGAAATACTATTCCTAACTCTTCTGGATTATTAAACTTATTTTTTATATCTTCTGCCACTTCATCTACAGTTACATAGTTTCCTTCACTAATTCCTACTACCGCTTCTGTAATTGCGACTACATCTTTATCTCTAAATTCAAAATTATTATTTTTACTAGCATTTATTAATGAATTTACAACAATAGTTGCTAGGTCATCACTTTCTTTTATAATTGGAGTTCTAATTCCTCTTACTACTGTTCCTAAATCTCTCATTCATCTATCCACCTTTCATTTTTATTGTATCATTTTTCATCATATCAGACAATAAAAAAAGCAGGAACTCTGCTTTTTAAAATGGATTGACCATATAAGGATGTTCCATCTATTCCTAGTGTTGTATTTAATACTGTATAACCAATACCCATACTAAGTAAGATAAATAAAAAAAGGAGATATGTTAGATTTCTTTTACGTGCAAAACGTTGTCTTTTTTTAAGCCGTTTCCACCACATACTAACATCTCCTACTATATCTATTATTATATCTACATATATAGAAGAAGTAAATATATACATTTATAATACAATATGTTATTATAATTCGTACGGGAGGTTTTTATGAATATTGAAGAAAAAATAAAACTAATGAAAGATAACAAAGAAAAGCATTATTGTTTTTTATCTCCTTTTTTTATTCAAAAAGAAGCAACAATTGGAGATACCAAAGACACCATAGACTTATATATTAATATGGAAGATAATACAAAAAAATTTGCTGATAATATTATTACTGATTTAATTATGAAAGCTGCTGACCTTGGTATAGGAAAAGAAAGTAGTATTAATTTAAAGCTAGCTTATGCCGGAGATTGGAATGATTATCCAGATAGTATTTCAGAATTTCCAGATTTTATTATTAA
The DNA here is from genome assembly GCA_902780395.1 of uncultured Erysipelotrichaceae bacterium. Classification (GTDB taxonomy): domain Bacteria; phylum Bacillota_I; class Bacilli_A; order RF39; family UBA660; genus UBA3789. Next base: position 6,308 of record CACZFH010000022.1, on the reverse strand, counting down.
AAATAAGGATAAATTTGTTGCTATATATAAATATGTTAATAGTGTAAGAACAGAAGATTATTTCTTTTTATATCCACGGACATATTCTTCTAACAATTATGCTTATCTTTATTTTAATTTAGGAACATTATTAACACTATTTGATCAAAATAATATTGAATATGAAATTGCTACTACTGTAGATAAAAGTATTCCAAGTTTTCAGAGAAATGATGAGTATACTCAATTTATTCTTCATTACAATCCTCTTAAAGAGATTGATAATCAACCACAAAAAACATATATAAAGAAAGATGAATAATCATCTTTTTTTATGCTTTACTTGTAGCTAATTATTTAATACTTTCTTCTAAAAAGTATATTACTTTTTTTATATGTGCTATAATATCTATATAATATGTTTTATAGGAGTAGTATATGGAAGTAGATAATAATGAAGAAAAATTAGAAAAGAAAGAAAAAGAAAAGAAAGAAAAAAAGAATTCTTTAAAGAGTTTTAAAAGAATTGGTTTATTGCTAATTATTTTAATCCTTGTTGTATTTGGTATTAAGATGATTATTTTAAACAAAGATGGAGATGTAAAGAATCATGTTAAAACTATTTTAGATAGAGTTGTTCAAAAAAGTGAATTAGAAACAGTTACTATTACTTATAATGTTATTGCTAAAAAATGTAAAGATGAAAATAATTGTGATAAATCATCTAATAATATTAAAGATTTTAAATATGTAGTTTCTTGCCAAGGTACTATTACAGCAGGAATTGACTTTGATAAAGTTAAGGTGGAAGTAGATGAAAGTAAAAAGAATATAATTATTCATATTCCAGAAGCTAGTATTAAAGGAGATCCTAATATTTTATCAATTAATTTTTTAAATGGAAATGAATTAAGTGCCTCTGAATTAACAAATGCTAGAAATTTGTGTCAGGAAACAACCAAGGAAAGAAGTCAAGCTGATGGAAAATTAATTCCAGCTGCAACAGAACAAGCAAAAATTGTGCTTGAAGGGTTTTATAAACAATGGATTAAAGCATTTGACTCTTCTTACACGGTAGAAATAAGATAGAAGGAGTTTATATATGAAGAAAATATTATTATTAGTTGTTTTTGTTACTGGACTTTTTTTAACAGGTTGTGGAAAAAATCAATATCAATTATTAGCTGAAAATGTAAAACAAATTGAATTAACAGGTAATTTAGTCACTTATCAGGCTTATTATCATAACGTTATCGAATATGAAAAGAAAGCAGGTTCTGGCATAACTCATTTATTGGAAGAAGATAGAAAACTATTTGCAGAATATACTGGAACCATTAGATACGGAATCAACCTATCAAATGTTAAAATTGAAGTTAAAGGCAATGAGATTAATGTATTTGTTCCTAAGGCAAAGATTATTGGTGAACCAAATGTTGATAAAGATGATTTTGATGCTAATAACTTTATTGAATCAAAAGAAGGTATTAATAAGAATCCAATTACGGCAGATGATAGTGCTAAAGCTTTTGATGAAGCTCAAAAGAATATGAAAGAAGCTGCTGCTAAGGATGAAGAATTGTTAGCAATAGCTCAAATGAGAGCTAAAGTCCTTCTAGAGGAAAATATAAATCAATTGAGTGGATTAAATCCAAAGAGTTATACTATTAATTGGGAATATGAACAATAAAAAAGATAATTTATATTATTATTTATTAGGAGGTATAAATAATGGTTAACTTGGAAGAAAAAAAATTAAAAAGAGAGGATTTTATTAATTCAGTTGATAGTGATAAAATATGGAAAAAGAAACTAATTATTCCTGAAATAAAAGAGGTGTTTAATACTTTAATAGGACTATTAACTCAATATGATTTTTCTTTGGATAATGATTTTTTCATGAATGGAAGAAGAAGATATTGTAAAGATACTATTGAGAAATTAATGTCTAAAGATGATAAGAACCATAATGATATATTAGATGGATTATTTGCTTTTTGGGAATTTGTTGGTGATGAATATGCAGGAACCCTATATTCAGCATCAGAGGAATTAGAAATACCAGTTCAAAAATTAGAGATGATGGATCAAGATTATAGAAAAAGAGGTATTATTTGTACTCAAGAGAAAGATATAATAATTGATTTAATAAAATCTATTGAAGATGGTATTAAAGATATGGATGAAGAATAACTATTAGTTAAAAATGTAATAAGAAAAAAAGTTGTTAGTTCAACTTTTTTTCTTTTACTGCTTCTTTCCAGACATTGAATGTAGCAGCATACTTAAGCTCTTCCTTTTCTGCTTCGGTTTTGTCTTCTAAATACTCTTCTATTTGTTTATTTAGAAATTTCCAAACCCCATATATAAGTATTTATACTTACCTTTATAATCTTCTTTATTACCATTTTTCCAAGCATCATACCATTTTGTAAATTGTTTTTTGGCATCATCTAATGAGATATATTCATTTTCTTTTAAACCTCTATGTCGATACATCCATCCATCTACTCTATACATTATAAACTTATTCCCTTGTTTAATAATAAATGTTGAACCATCTTCATTTAGTTTTAAAAAATCTTCTTTGGAAATCTTATTATTATTTGCCCTATCCATTATATTTCTTCTTTCTTAATAAAAATATTATAGCATAAAGAATAGCATTATTAAAAATCAAATAATTACAGGTTATAATAACACCTAATATTAAAATAACTAAAAGTTACTATGTTATTTTGATAAAAAAATGATAGAATATACTTATATTTTTTCAGGGAGGCTTAAAATGGATCTTAAAGGAAAATTAGTGGGAATTGGAACAAAGATTTTAGAAAATATGGAAGGTAATACTACTATTGTAGTCGATCCAACGAAGGAAACAATTAACTTAGATGATAAAGTTGATGATTTTATTAATTGGTATTATATAAATATGGTAAAAGGTAATTATACTGATATTGGAGAGTATCATTATCCTAGAGCAATGAGAAATTTAATTGAAAAAATAGCAGTATGGTATGAATTAAGATATCCAAGTTATGAAGTTAATAGATTAATGCCAGGAAGTGGACAAGAGGAAATAAATGTTAGCGAGGTAATGTTTAATAATAATCCTTATGTAACTGAAGTACTTGATAAAAAGAAAAATGAAATGAGAATATCTTGGGATGATTTTTATAATACTGGTGTTTTTATTAATTCATTGCCATGGGAAGAAAGATGTTATTTTGATAGTCCTAAATATAGTAGGATGGTCTATTTAGATACAGATTCTAGAATTGGACAATTATATTTAACAAAATATTATGGATATGTAGAAGCGGCAATAAATGTTACAAGTTATACAAATTCAGTTGTAAAAGATGAAGAATTGGTTGGATTAAATATCAGAGATGTTATTAAAAAATTTCAAGAAAAAGGAATTAAACTACCAAAAAATAATGAATTAGAAATGATTATCAAAAAAGCTGATAAATGGATTCAACAAAAAGAAGGAATATTAGATTGTGCAATGTATAGAATTATAGAACGAGGTGGAAATAGAATTGGTCCTCGTAGAGCATTTCTATTTGCCAAAGAGTTTGATAGAGATATTAATATTCCAATAATGTATGCAGTTGATTTTTCAGATCCAGGTTTATTATTATTTATGAATGAATTTATTAAAGCTGGTGGTAATAAAGGTTTAAGATGTTATGTAAATTATTTTTCAAGAGCAAGTAGTACAGAAAAAATGGATACTATAACAGTACAAGAATTAATCTTAACCAAAAAAAATGATGTTTCATCATTCTATACCTCTCAGGATGAAGAATTAAAGCAAAGAACAAATGATAGTACTAATCAAGATGACTGTGAAACAAAAAGGCAAGAAGTAATTAAACAACTAAGGTTTTAGGAGTTTATCAAAAAAAAGAACGAATAATCGTCCCCTATTTTCTTCATAGCTATCTCCTAAATGTATTAAAAAAGATGATTTTCTTTATCTTTTTTTTAAAAAAGAACTCAATATTACAATTGAGTTTTTAAATGTCGAATTTCGACGATTTTACCTTATGGAGCGTGTTATAAACAGCTTACGACCCAAAGTTCTTCTTGTGATTTCATTATAGATTATTAATGTTATTTTTGCAATACCATAACATTTACTTTTTATCTTTTATTTTATCCAATAACCTTATTAAATGAGGATCTATTTCATTTTCATTATATCCAATAACATCTTTTTCTACTTCAAGTTTTGTTGCATCATCAATTGATGATACAGGCATAATATAAACTTTAGATAATCTAGGATTAAAGAAACCTATTTTCTTAATCTTATTCTTAAAGTCATATTCTGCATTTAATTGGATTGACCTACATCCCATCAAATAATACATATAAAGTTGTAATGTTTGAACTGATTTTAAACTATTTTTCGAAACTTTAAAATCCCATATTACTCTTCTTCTTCACCATCATTTAGTTTATTAACATCGATTTTTCCTAAAAGAGTTTTTGGTAAACTTTTTCTAAATTCAAATTCTTTTGGAACAGAATATACTGCTAAGTTTTTCTTACATAATTCTTTAATTTCATTCTTTAACATTGGTGAAGCACTATAACCTTCTTTGAGAACAATAAATGCTTTAGCAACTTGCATTTTGTATGGATGTGGTATACCTATAACACTACAGTTTAAAACTGCTGGATGTGTTTCAATTACTTCTTCTATTTGTGATGGATAAACATTATATCCACTTGAGATAATCATTCTTTTTAATCTTTGACGATAGAAGAATACTCCATCTTTATCCATATATCCGATGTCTCCACTATGAAGCCATATGTATCCATCAGGATGTTTTTGAAGTATTGTATTGTTATCTTCATCGTTATCGATATAACCTGCCATTACTGTAGGTCCTGTTATACATACTTCTCCATCTTCTCCAGCTGGTACTTCATCATATGTTCCAGGAGTTACAATTTTAACATAGTTTCCAGAAAGTGGAATTCCCATACAACCTTGTTTATTATTATCTCCATAACTAAACATACATGGTCCTAAGCATTCACTCATACCATATCCTTCAGTTACAACTATTTTTGCTCCATGATCTTTTAAAAATTTATTTATTTTTTCTTCAAGAACTGGTTTTAAACTATCTCCACCTACTATTAACCATTTTAGATAAGATAAATCTAATTTCTTATCTTTAGAATTAGTTAATGCTTCAAATAATGTTGGTACACCAAGAATAGTTGTTGGTTTAGTTTGTTTTAATAATTTATCAAATGTTTTAGCATCAAATGTTGGTCTAATAATTGCTTTTTCACCAAAGCATAATGGTTTATATATACAAATTTGTAATCCGAATCCATGGAATATTGGGAGAATAGAAAGAGTTGCATCTCCTACTCCAATATCTGGCATAACAATTCTTGCTTGTTCAATTACACAAGTAAAGCTTTGATTTTTAATAGCAATTCCTTTTGGTTTACCAGTAGTTCCACCACTATGTAGAATTACTGCGATATCTTCTGCTTTTGTATGTACTGCATATTTTCCACTGTAGTTGTTACTATTTTTAACAAAGTCTTCCCAGTAAACATATTCGATATTATTTTTTGGTTTATTAATTTTTCTACCTTTAGTTAATTGATAACCCCATCTTAGATAGAAAGGCATTGATTCTTTAACTGATACTAATATTACTTTATAAATATCTGTATCACCTAAAATATTTTTAATTTTGTCATAACACATATCAATTGATAATAGAACAACACTATTTGTTGAATTGATATAGTATTTTATTTCTTGCTCACCTGATAATGGATGAACCATATTAGAGATTGCTCCAATTTTATTTAAAGCAAAAAATGAAGCGATAGATTCTGGTGTATTAGGCATTAGAATAGTAACTACATCTCCTCTTCTAATTCCTGCTGCTTTATATGCTTTAGCTACTCTATCAATTTCTTTTAAAAATTCTCTATAAGTTCTAGTTGTTCCATAATACTCATATGCTGGAGCGTCTAAATTCTCATTTGCTTTTTTCTCAAAGTAATCATAAAGTGATTCTTCTGGAATTTTAATGCTGTCTCTTCCACCTGGATAATACTTTTTCCATGGAGCATTAGGTTTCTTAAGTCTTTTAATTTTGTCGATAATTTCCATATTGTCCTCCTTTTATAAATCATATGACATTATAATAAAAATAAATAAACACATAAAAAGTGAAATAATGTGCCTAATAGGCAAAACACATGAAATATACTATGCATATATTTTCTTTTTCTTCCAATTGCATACAATAAAGAACCAATACTATACATAA
>CACZFH010000021.1 GCA_902780395.1 uncultured Erysipelotrichaceae bacterium | reverse complement strand
GTTATATGATACATTTCTGATAAAGTTCTATTTGTTATCCAACAATACCCCTCCTTTTTACATAAATAAATAATGCGTTCAGCAATAAGTTTATCTTCTGGTGTTAGTTCTTTTGTTTCATAGATATATTTAGGTACAACCGCATATATCACAATATAATCATCTTTCATATTTTATCTCCTTTTCAAATTACTGAACTTCGGCCTCTGTTCAATATAATTATCCAAAAGACCGTTTATTTAAACCATAGTAAAAAAGTTCCCATTTTGTTGAGAACTTTTATGTATTTTTTTTAGTAATTTTTCTAGGAATATTTTTTCTTTTTAATAAAAATCAACATTAATATTTTCTACTTGTTTATAAGGGGTTAACTTAGCATTTCTAGCATTACTAACTTTTAATTGCATACCCAACTTAATAAATCCACTTTCTTTGTATTGATAATACTTTTTTGAATCATATTTTAATTTATAAGAAATATCTTCATCAGTATCTGGTGGAGTATCAAACTCTAGACTTTTTATAATAAATCTTTCAACCTCATTCAACTTACTCCATGATCTTTTAACTTTAATTAATAATTCACAACATAATTCATAATACATTTTATATAATGACTTATCCATCGTAAATATCTGATTATCTTCTTTTAGCAAAATGGGTACTTCTTTAACACGTGTTGCAGTTTTATAAGTCTCATCTGCTAATGTTATAAATTCTAAATCATTATTTCAGTATATAAACTATGATACAACTTATTTAAAGCAAGAAGTTCTACTATTTCATCAAAATCTTTCTTATATTGTTTATAATTTTCTTGCTTAATTGTTTCCTTAGAAATTACTCTACTATCATCTAATAAAGCAACAATAATATTTCCTTCACCGTCATACTTAACCATAAAAACCTCCCAACAAAAAAGAGAGAAAAAGACATTAAAGTCAATTTCTCTCATTGAATAATTAATAAACTAAATTGTTTTCGTGTATAAATTAAAAGTGCTTTATTTCTCATTAAACATCAGCTCCAATTAATTAATTGTCTTTTATAATAGCACTTTTTCATAAAAATTCAAGTTTTTGTAATAAAAAAAGCAAGTCAGACGCATCCAACTTGCCCAGATGGGATCCGAAGATACACCATCGCCATTCATATATATAATATACCATATTTAATAAAAATATACAATATTATAATATTTTTTTACTATTTTTTAATATATTTACGCAATTCTGTCAACTTTGCCTTAGTATCGGTATGAATAACTTGACTATATATATTGAAGGGAATATTAGTTCTAAAATCTTCTATTATACTTTCAAATTCATTAACAAATCGATTTAATTCAGTTTTAGATATACCATATTTTTTCAATAATAAAGTAATAATCAAGATATAATCTGTTATTGTACTAAAATCTACATTAGTACATCCAATTTCATTTTCCATATATTTGCATAAAGTGGAATCAATCTTTCCATCTTTAAATCTAACATCAAATACAACATCATTATGAGCAACAGAATTTCTTAAAGCCTTTAATAAATACATTATCTTTTCTGGAAATCTTGCATCCGTATCAAATGCTATATTTAATTTCATTTCCTTATCAATTTTAAGTCTTGCATTATGTTCTAAACTCTTTATTAAATCAGCAAAAGTTCCTAATGTTATTATTTCAAAAATACCCCAAATTGGTACATGCTTATCTTTAGAATAAAAGTGATTTACTATTTTATTATTATGACTATAGCTTCTTGATAAAGCAGAATAAATACTACTTTGTACATTTAATCGTTGTTTCATTTTTTCTTTATAATCTTTAGAATTATTACTACTCTTATAGTCTGTAATTCCTTTTTCATATATCTCATTAAATTCATCAGTATTATATTGTTCAACTAAAATTTGTAAAACTATATTCTTAGAAATAGTCTCTATTTGCATTAGTTGAGGATATAATAAGCTTTTTAATTTAGAATCAAAATTAACAATTGATACTATTTCTTTAAAAGAATTAATAGTTATTCTATTCTGAGGATTATTAATATATCTATATCCTTTATATCCATGGTAATATCCTATATTAATTAAATTTCTCTTATCTTTTGCACCATCTATAGATATATTATGAGCATTTCTTAAATATTTCATTAAAGCATTTGTTGTTTTTACTCTCATATAATTCCTCCAATCTTTAAAGACATAACTTGTTCACTATTATAACACAAATTCCACTTAATGAATAAATATTTAAGGATTTTTATTTCACTAGCAAGTACTGAATTTGTAATACAAATTCGAATTTGCTTATATTAACAAGCAACGTATTTGTAAAGTACTTTCCAAGAACACAACAAATACAATATGGGAATATCCCAATCCCTCAAAAAAAACACCTTAAACGGTGTTCTTAATACAATACTAATTCCAAGAATTGTTAATACAATTAACAAGATCTTGATTAGCATTTCCAACTATAGAAATATAATCGCTAAACCCATGAGAAACAACAGCAGCAGATAAACATTTTGAATCTTGTGTTCCACAATTACTCTCTTCTTTTTTATAACTATCAGTTGCTTCATCAAAATTTTTCCATATAACTATCATATTGTTTTGTCTCTTACTAAATTCATTTGTTTTTTCAAAAGCTTTATCTTTATCTTTAAAATCTATATGAATTGATGGTTTTCCATACTTATCCCTAACAATATGTGCACTTTCATCTTTTAGAAATTCTTTACCAAATAATAATTTGTCATCTATATCTCTAAAAGATAATTCACACTTTTCTAATTCTTTAACAACACCAATATAATAAGTATATTCGCGCTTTTTCCCATATTTATTCTCAATAATCAATTCAATTTTCTTTTTCCCAATTTTTGAAGTATCTATAACTTTTTCTTTAGTAGTAATTTTTCCATTTGATATACTACTAATTCCATAATAATTTGTTATTTCAGAATATTGCTCAACTTGTAACTTATAATTACTTTCTATTTTTGGATAATAATAGTACGGATTAAAATTCATATTCCAAAAATAAAGAATAAATGAAAAAACTGTAAAGCAACATATTGCTATGAAGAATTTCTTATTTTTATCAAAATTTTCAGCAATCCTATGTCCTAATGTCTTTTTACCAATTATAGAAAAAATTATAATTATCCAAAAAATTATGCCACATATTATTTCAAGTATTAAAACAAAAGTAGATAGTTTTGGAAAAAACTCACGCACAGTTTCAGCAAGTACTAGAATTAAAAATGAGAAGCCAAGTAGTATTGCAATATCAACAATAATTCCTTTTACATTTTTATCCATATATATTCTCCTTTAATTATTATAGTTAGTCTTTAATTCATTTATTATTTCTTGTTCATAACTTTCAGTAAATCCATTCCATGATTTATTACCAATAATAATATATGGTACTCCACCAACAGTTTCTCCTCTTGATTTTGCTATGGCTTCCATCAATTTAGCATTATCCTGATTATACCATGTTTCATAATCAACTATTGTGAACAAGTCACCATACTCACCTTTTATTGAATCAAACCACTCTTCTGCTTCTTGACAATGAGGACATCCTTCTCCTCTAAAGAAATAAATAACAACCTTCCCATCTTTTTTTGTCTCCAATGATGTATCTATATTATTATCACCATTATCTTTATTATCTTTATCTTGTGTAATATTTTCCCATTGTGGTTCTTTATTAGATTCTTCCTTCTGTTTAGTATCATAAATATACTCTACTTTTTTAGAAAATATAGATTTCTTATAATATATTTGTGACTTATGACAGTCTTTAGATTCAAAGCAAAAAGAATTACTATCATTTAAATAAATTGGATATTTTTCTGTACTGTTATCCTTTTTAAACACTAAAACAATATGATCTTTCTCTTTTTTCCATGTACCCGTTCTCATATATTTTTCTGAAGTGTCAGATTGTACCTTTTCAAAGACTACATTTCCATTACTACTTATTTTAATTGTACTAGATATTTTTAAATTATCATAAACAATAATATTGTTCCATGTACCAGTGTATTTATTTCTTGAAAAAGCAAAGATTAATATTAACACTAATATAATCATAAAAATTGGAATGATAATTAAGATTTTCTTTTTCATAAAGTTTTTCTCCTTTTATATATTTATTAATTCTTTAAATAACTAACTATGGATGGGTTTTCCAACCAATACTTTATTATTGCTCGATTAACTATAAAACACATTGTATTAGCTAAAGACAATGCTTTCATTTTTTTGTTATTATATGATTCTTCTATATCCCGAGCTAATTCTTTGAATGATTTATTTTTCTGCATGGCCTTATTATATATTTCTAGTATTTTTTCTTCATTGCCATGAACTATTGCTGACCTAATGTCATAACAATAATTTAAAAAGTCTCGTATAAATTTATTAATTGATTCTCCACCTTTAGCATAATGTTTTAAAATCAACCCAGACTTTAATATATAATTTGACTTTATATCTTCTCCTTCTTTTATCAAAACAGACTCGGCTAAAGTAACATCATTTAATATTTTGTTCTGAATCATCATATTATCTGAATAAAACAAATCAATAACATTCAAAAATCTTCTAATTTCATTTTTGTTTAATTTTGAAAAAAATTTTTTTAAACATAATAAATAGTCTTCAGAAAGCTCTATCATTGCTGCCATTTTTTGATCTAATGACATTATTAAATTAATTATCAAATTTAATTCATAATCAGTATCTTTTTTATTTAAGATATTTCTATTTAATATAAATGAATAATCTAGTTTAACATTTTTATTAAAATGAATATCTGAACTATAGATATCATATAAACTAAGGATATTTGATATAAAAATAACATATTTTTCTTCTGCCAAATATTCCGATAATATATCCTTGTTAATATCTATAATTATCATATTATCTAAGAGCTTCTTAATTTTTCTTATAGAATTCAGAGTAAAACCTCTTTTTTTACTCATAAAAAAAAACATTATTACTTCTTGTGAAAGTTTATCATATTTTAATAAATCTATACTTAATTTTAGCTCATCTTTTATATCATATTTTTTTATAGCATCTTGTATTATTTTTTTATTTTTTAAATAAACATTATCAATAAATTCTAAAATAGTATTTTTTTCTTTTTTAGTAAAATTTCGAAATGTGATACCCAATTTCTCAATATTAATTTTTTTTGTTAGTGGGAAATCTACCAAAATATTAAACATCCTATCACCTCATGCAATAAAATTTTGTTTTTTATTAAATACATTATATCATAAAAAAAGACACTTCAATAAAAAGCATCTTATATCTTACATCTTATATATAGGGATTGGGATATTCCCATATTGTGTTTGTATATTATTTAAAAATGCACTACAAATACGTTGCTTGATTATATAAATAAATCTATACTTATACTTCTCTATTTTTCTATCATAAAGAAGCAATCTTGAGGAACTTCATGGACAAAAGTTCTATTAACAATTCTCTCCTGAACACCATCAGAACAACCTCCTGTTGGCATAGAAGGATTGTAAGAATTCATATTAACAGAAACATCCATATCTTGATTAACAGTATTATTATTACCAGTAATAGTATTATCCATATTCATATTTTGAAAATAATCACTATACATAAAAAAAACCTCCTAAAGTATTTTATGTAAACAATTAGAGTTTTGTACAATAGACGCCCAAAAAAAGATATCACCTAAATGATATCTCTTTTCTTTACCATATCCCATTACTTTGAATTACTATCTGAATCAGTAATCACAACTGACTGTTCTTCTAATTTCTTATTCTCTTCAATTATACCTTTTAATATATCCATAACCTCATCAGATATTCTTTCCCCATCTTTTTCTTTCATAAACATATAAAATTCAGGCCCTTTTTTGGCAAAATAAACCGTATGATTTAATACAGCACTTTCTCCTATGCCAGAAAGATTTTTCTCTCTTAACCTATCTCTTATTAAAGCAAAATCCATACCTTGTCCTAATTCAATGGTTGTATCAACAAAAACATCCAATGGCAAAAAATAATTCTCCTTAGCAGCTTTAATCATTTCTTCCATTTTTTCTGGATATACATATGGCTCAGCCAACATCACCATAGCATCAAATTTACTACTAGAATCACCAAATTCAGAATTATTAATTGCCACTTCATTTATATGATTATTTCTTGCACGTATAATATAATCATTCCCATGAACAACAATATAATCCATTAAAACTCTAATATTATCACTAATCTTAATACCCTGTTGTTTAACAAGATCCTCTAATTTTAACATATCCCTATATTCATATACATTATCATAGTCAAACGTTTCGCCTCTTCGAGAAAACTCTTGTTTTAACTAAAATGAAACACCCGCAACCTTTTTAGCATAATCCTCTAACTCTTGTGGTACCGCTTCACCTTTTAAGGCTTTATCTGCAAATTCCATCACCATTTTTACTAATGAATCATTTTGATCTTTAATAATACCATTAGTAATTAATCTTTCAACTTCTAATTCTACTAAATCCTCTACCTTTTCTTTACTTTCATCGGCATTTCTTGAATACTGAGATAAAACTTCAATTAACTCATACATATTAGGATCATTTTTATCATGTTCAGTATACCAATTAAAAACATCTCCAACTCTACTCATATAATTACACTCTCCTCTGTAATTTATTATATCATAATGCATATATATTAAAACAAAAAACAGCATATAAAAAACGTAAAGTTTACATATTTCTAGGATTGGAAGTCTTCACATTATGCTTTTCAAAAAAAAGATATCACCTAAATGATATCTTTAAAAAGGTAATTTCATATTTCCATTAGAAATTTGTTTCATCATTTTCTTCATTTCGTCAAATTGCTGCAATAAACGATTAACCTCTTGAACAGAAGTTCCAGATCCTTGAGCAATTCTAGTCTTCCTACTGGCCTTAATAATTTCAGGATGTCTTCTTTCCTTTGGAGTCATTGAAAGAACAATTGCTTCAATATGAGCCATTTGTTTTGGATCAACCTTAACATTTGTAAGTCCCATTTTCTTAGCTCCAGGAATAAGTTTCAACAAGTTTTCCAAAGGACCTAGTTTTTTCATTTGTTTCATAGTAGATAAAAAGTCTTCCAAGTCAAATTTGCCCTCTTGCATCCTCTTAGCAGTTCTTTCAGCTTCTTTTTCATCAATAGATTCCGTTGCTTTCTCAACTAAAGAAACAATATCACCCATTCCTAAGATTCTTCCTGCCATACGTTCTGGATCAAAAGAATCTAATCCATCCAATTTTTCACTAACACCAATAAATTTTATTGGAACATGAGTCAAATGACGAACTGATAAAGCAACACCACCTCTAGTATCACCATCTAATTTTGTTAAGATAACACCAGTTAATGGTAATTGTTCATGAAATCCCGTAATCACATTAATAGCATCTTGTCCCATCATAGAATCAATAACTAATAAAGTTTCATCAGGATGAACAGTATTCTGAATATTTTCTAACTCTTCCATTAGTTCTTCATCTATATGAAGTCTACCTGCTGTATCAATTAATACATAGTCATAACCATTCTCTTTAGCGTATGATATAGCATTTAAAGAAATCTCTACAGGATTTTTCTTTCCTTCTTCATACACTTCAATATTTAGTTGCTTACCTAATTGTTTCAACTGATCAATAGCAGCTGGACGATAAACATCACAAGCTACCAATAACGGTTTCTTACTATGTTTCTTACGAAGAAAATTCCCTAGTTTAGCAATAGTAGTTGTTTTTCCTGAACCCTGTAAACCCACTAACATCAAAGTAGCCGGATTACCTTTCATATTTAAAGTTTCACTTTCTCCTCCAAGTAATTCAGTTAATTCATCCTTAACAATTTTAACAAATAAATCTCCCGGATTAATACTAGAAACAACTTCTTCTCCAAGTGCTTTTTCTTTAACTGTATTAGTAAACTCCTTTACAACTGTATAATTAACATCAGCCTCTAAAAGAGCCAATCTTATCTCTCTCATCATATCAGAGATATTATCTTCTGTTATTTTTCCATAACCTTTTATTTTATGAATCGCATTTTGTAAACGATCTCCTAAACTTTCAAACATTATGATCACCTATGACTTATTATAACAAACAAATAATATATAGAAAAGAAAAAAGAGTGCAAAGCACTACTTTTTAAAAATCATCTGGATTATTGTCATCATCATCATCGTCAACTAACTCTAATAGTGGTTCTCCGGAATCTGTTGTAGGAACTGCTTCATTTTCAAGCATTCCTTGAGCATTAATATTAACCTCTGCAATTTCCTGAATAGGAGTATTTGCATTAGGATCTATCACTTGAGTATTTGCCTCTTCAACAGGAGTCATAACAACAAAAGAATCATCAAATTTCTCTACTGTTTGAGGAGTTGCCTCTTGTGTTGCCTCTGGAGCTGTTTTAGGAGTTGCCTCTGGAGCTGTTTGAGGAACTACTTCAGGAGTCGTTTGCGAAGCTACAGTTTGTTCAACTGGAGCTTCAGCTTCTTGTAAAACTTCTTGCTGAGAAGTTTCCACAGTAGGAGCTTTCGGTATTACCAAAGTTGTAGATTCAGCTGAAGGTGTTTGTACATTTTGTAAAACTGGTGTACTAGCACCTGCAGAAATATCATTATTCGCACCAGTTGCTTGCTTCTGTTGAGGTGCTGGTGCTGACCCAGGACCACACCATATACTAACAACATCACAGTTACCAGACAAAGGTGCTGGATCAGGCATTTTCATTTTAACAATTAGTGGAATTTTAAAACCTAAACCAAATCCTAAACACGTACCAGCCTGCAATGACTTTTGCTTCTCTATAATTTCATCTGTAATATGAGGAACCATCTTACGGATATAATCAACATCCATAGGATGATTAATTTTAAATATTAAGAAATTTGTACACTGAGAAATAACTGTATCACTAATTTCAACAGGTCTTTGTGAAATAAGTCCTAAAATAACACCATATTTACGACCTTCCTTAGCAATTCTTTCAAATATATTATAACCAAATAAGAAACGGTCATGATCACTTTGAATATAACGATGAGCTTCTTCCAAAACAATATGGAATGGAATACTTGCTCTATCTTTTAGTCCCTTTGCAAAATCAAATATTAAACGAGAATAAATCTTCGTCAATACTTTAGCAAAATCATCATCAATATCATTTAAATTAATATTTACAATTTGATACTTCTTACCACCAGCTATCAACAATGATGATAAATAGGCATCTAAAGACATATAATCTTTAACATCAAAATACTTTGCATTCTCACCAACAATTAAAGAATGTAAACGTACACGAATAGTAACAGAATCTCCATATGTCTGTTCATTTCTTAACCAACCTTCACTAATTAAAGTAAAGTTCAAAGCTTTTTCCAAAGTATTTAAATCATAGAATACTCCAGTATGTGGCTCATAATTATCATATTCTTCTTTAATGAAAGAATTTAAATACTCATTCATTAAAACACTTTCTGTAAAATTACCACTATTATCAATTAAGAAACATTCACGGAATTTACGAACATATCCAATACCTTGTACAGGAGCTTCCAAATTAAACTCATCTGTAGAACAACTTGCTAAAATTGAAAAAATTTCATTTCGCTTATTAGGAGCAGTTTCATTAGTATATAAAATATTCATAATTGCCTTAGCAATTAAATGGTTTTTATAAGCATTAGCATCCATATCATTTTGACTAAATACCAATGCTAATTTTAACATTCTCTCTATAATTGGTAATTGAGAATGAGAAGTACATTGTAATAATAAAGCCAAATCATCTTTATTTAACAAGTAAACTGGTAAACGTAGTTTTTCTCCAATACCATCAGTTTCATTAGTAGTAATATAACGATAATTATAATTACTATTAATCTGACTTAAATTACTAAAAGCACTATAATACTCACCAGATGAATCAAATATAAAAATATTAGCTTTATAAGGATCTAATCTTTTATCATGAAACATATTTTGAAATAAACGAGTAGTACCACAAGATTTACCAGAACCAGTATTACCAAAAATGGCAAAGTGATTACTAAAGAAACTATTAACATTCAAGAAAACGGGATAATCATCATAAAAAGGACTAACACCCAATTCCATAAAACCTTTAACATCAGAACCTGTAATTAAAGGTATTTCACTTTTATCAATAACACGAATAGAAGCATCTAATGATGGTTTACGAATAGTACCACCAATTAATTCATTTCCTACAATTTCTCCTAAAAATCTTGCTTTTAAAATACCACCATCTAAATCATCTACTTCAGCTAAAATTTTCTTAGTACTATCCTCAAATACTAAGTGTAAATTCATTAAATTCATGGTAATTTGTGCATCATCTTTCATTTTTACATTACAAGAATCATCACTAATATAAATTATTCTATCAAACATGATATCCCCTCTTTACTATTTCCCTATTCTAATAAAAATTATACTAATAATAATTTGATTTTTCAAGAAAAAAAACACCTAAAAGATGTTTTCTAATAAATCTCTAATCTTTTCATCTGTTATTTGATTAGAAATATCCAATAATTTCTTCTTTTTTTGATATAAATGAAGCTTTTCCTCATACTCTTCTAACTTTTCTATAACGATATGAACTTGTTTAAACATAGCATTACGACTCACTTCATAATCTTCAGCCATCTCAGCATAACTCATATTATGAAAATAATAATCTTCAAAGTATTCTTTTTGTTTTTCTGTTAACAAAGGCCCATATAAATCATATAAAGCATTATAATAAACAATATCTTCCATTATATCACTCCTAATAACAATAACACCGCAAATATAATTAATAAAATACCACACACAACATATATAAGTGTAATATTTTTTCTTTGATATACCTTATGATTATTATAAGCTAATAAAAATAAGTCCATGGCCATAGCTAATTGAAAGAAAGGGAATAATTGTTTAAGAAAGAGCGATAATATTCCTAGTATAGCAACTATAATAGTCACTACAATTTGAATATTAATACCCAAAATATTCCATTCATTTATTTTTCTCATTTACATCATATCCTTAAATAAACCATATATATATTTTTCAATATCAAAAGTCTGCAAATCATCCTTGGTTTCTCCCAAACCAATATACTTAACAGGAATTCCAACGCTTTCTTTAATAGCTAAAACAATTCCACCTTTAGCAGTTCCATCTAGTTTTGTTAAAACAATTCCTGTAATATTTGTAATCTCTTTAAAAGCTTTAGCTTGACTAATACCATTCTGTCCCGTAGTAGCATCTATTACCAATAGTGTCTCACTAGCTCCACCATCAATCAATCCATCAATTACTTTATTAATCTTTTCAAGTTCCTTCATCAAGTTAACTTTATTTTGTAATCTTCCAGCAGTATCAATTAATACTACATCATAATCCTCTTTTTTAGCAAGCTCAATTCCATCATATACAACACTGGCTGGATCACTATCTTCTTTTCCATAAAAGCCTGCTCCCACCTTTACACTCCACTCACGTAATTGCTCTATTGCTCCAGCTCTAAATGTATCAGCCCCAACCATTAATACTTTCTTTCCTTCATCAATCATTTTATTACCTATTTTTGCAATGGTAGTTGTTTTCCCAACACCATTAACTCCAATAAACAATACAACAGTTGGTCCATCTTCTCGATATTGAATCTTATTACTAATAACTTCATCATTAACATATATAATAAACAACTCATCAACTATGATTTCTTTCAATATAGAAGGAT
Organism: uncultured Erysipelotrichaceae bacterium; assembly: GCA_902780395.1. Taxonomy (GTDB): domain Bacteria; phylum Bacillota_I; class Bacilli_A; order RF39; family UBA660; genus UBA3789. Next base: position 18,307 of record CACZFH010000021.1, on the reverse strand, counting down.
CTGTAATACTTTCAGATTTAACACGATCACGTAAACGATCCATAAAATCCATTACCGTATTAACACCAATATCAGCCATGATTAATATTTCTTCTAATTCATCAAAATATTCATCTGTTATTTTTTTATACTTATTAGTAAGATTTACAAGTTTAGATACAAATCCTTCTCTAGACTTAGTTAAACCCTTTTCATATACTTTTATAGATTTCTCTTCTTTTTTATCTTCTACTAAAGAAACCTCTTCATCTTTATTTTTTTCCACAAAGTCTGTGGATTGTTCAACTTCCTTCTCTTCATTTCCTTTGAACATATTTTTTATTTTGTTAAAAAATCCCATTGTTATCACCTAAATGTATTATATCATAATTAATCAAAAAAAAAGAAAGAATAATCTTTCTTAATCTTTCTTATCTACTTCTTCTTTTTTCTATTTTTTTAATATCAAAATTAGCATATTTTTTAATATAGTCAAGCATATGCTCTATGACTCCCCTACGCTCAAACTCATAGCATATTCTTTTCTTTTTGAATAACTTCATTAAAGAATCCCAACCTTGCTCCAATAACATATATTCATCCTCATTACTATAAGTAAATTCAGGATTCTCTTTAACTTCTTGCCATATATATAATGTAACCCCAGCTATTTTAGCATATACATTCTTTTTCATATCGAAATCCGCATCAGTCAACTTAGATCCCGGATAAGCACCAATAATTGCTAAATATCGAATATCTATTAAAAATTGAATCATCTCTGGATTTTGTTCAAAAAATTCACTTTTAACAATTCTACTCCCATCTTCTAACTCTTCTACAGGAAATTCTTTATAATTGTCTTCCTTATCTAAAGGAATAATTCCACGTAACTTTAACATCTTACACATTTCATTATTTAAATAATCAAAAAAAGGGATTAGAACAGGAGAATCAGGATGTTTCTTTGTAGGCTTTTCAAACAAATAGTATAAATAGAATGATCTTATGTACCAATACTCCATTAAACAATCAACCATTTGATATAAATTAGGATCAGTATCAGGATTTTCCATAACCCATCTATTTATTTCCTCCACTTCACGATATAATCGATTAGCTCTTCTTTCTAATTCATTTCTTTCCATATAAACTTCTTACCCCTTTTAACTATCTTTTATTGCTTTACCTTAATATGATTATCTTCATTAGATTTAATATCTTGTTCACAAAAATCAATAGTTTCATTAATCAACCCATTTAAAATCAACTTATAAACATTAGCAGCAACCATTGGATTAGTATTTAAAGGTTCTGCAAAAGTATTTTTGATAGACTGATCTAAATATCCTTCTGAAATCAAATAATCAATTTCATGTTTTTCGGAAATTCTTTTTTCCCATATATCTAATAATGATAATAATTTTAATTTGTAATCATCCCCAAAAAAATCATTATTACAAATTAATTGTTTTGTTAGTGTAGAAATAGAACCTAATGACCCCTTTTCTTCTTCACCTTTAATTATGCTTTTACTAGAACGGATATCACGAATAATTCTTTCTCTAACATAATATTCTTCTACTTCTTCTTTTTGATAATATTTAGCCAAATCTTCTTTACTAATATATTGAACAAGTACATCCGATTTAGTAAAAGGCTGAATCTGTAGAACTCTTACATTTTCTATAGAAAAAAGATAATCACCATCCCAATAGCTTTCATGTATAAGTAACCTGTTTAATATAGCCATGTTTTCAATATTAATACAAATAATTCGTGCTTCTGGATATAACAAAGTCATTCCAGTATATCCTAATGAAAAGTTTGATATTCCATTACCAATATTTTTAGTTGGCATTTCCACATTATAAGTCTTTTCTCCAACTAATGCCTCACCAATATGATTATACTTAGCCAAATCATCATTATTAATATATTGAACAAGTACATCCGATTTAGTTAAAGACTTAATCTGTAAAACCCTGGCATTACGAATAGAGAAATCACTATAAATATCAAAATAATATCCATTTCTAACTAATTCCTTTAAGTCATCCTTGTTCTTTGCAATATCTATAATGACAAATCGTGCCTCTGGATATAATAAAGTCATCTCAAAAGCATTAGTATCATTATTTAATTCCATATTATTCCCCCAAAATAAATTTAACGTGTATTATAGCATTTCCATTTATATGTGTCAATAAAATAAAGACAATAGACAAATATCAAAAAATGGTGTATAATTTGATAGTTAGTTCTTAAAAAAAAGAAAGGAGATTATATGAAAAAAGAAAAAACCAATGAAACAAAGATTATTGTTTTAGGTGGTTTAGGAGAAGTCGGAAAAAATATGTATTGTGTAATGCATAAAGATTCGATTATTATTATTGATGCCGGTGTAAGTTTTCCAGAAAATGAAATAATGGGAGTGGATTATGTTTTACCAGATTTTACTTTTCTAAAACAAAATGAAGATAAAATTAAAGCATTATTAATTACTCATGGTCATGAAGATCATATAGGAGGAATTCCTTTTTTACTACAAAGTGTTAATATACCTGCTATTTATGCGCCTAACCACGCTAAAGAATTAATCGCAGTAAAATTACAAGATCGTAACATTCGTTATGACAATTTATTTGTGTATACAGATAAAACTAGATTAAAATTTCAAGAGATTGAAGTAGAGTTTTTTAGAATAACTCACTCTATTCCAGATTCTCATGGTATTAGTATCAAAACTCCAGATGGCAGAATTGTAACAACAGGAGATTATAAATTTGATTTAACACCAATTGGCCCAATGGCTGATTTATATAAAATGAGTAAATTAGGAGAAGAGGGTGTTGATTTACTAATAGGAGATTCTACCAATGCTTTAAACGAAGGATTTTCCAGTAGTGAATCTGTAGTTGATGAAACATTAAATGAAATGTTCGATCAATGTAAAAACAATCGAATCATCATCGCAACTTTTGCTTCCAACATATATCGTGTAAAACATATTTTTGAAACATGCTTCAAACATAATAGAAAGATTTGTATTTTTGGTAGAAGTATGGAAAACAATATCAACATATCATTAAATGGAGGATATATTGAACACAAAGAATTACTTATTTCTCCAGAAGAAGCAAATAATTTAAAACCAAATGAAGTAACCATTTTATGTACTGGTTCTCAAGGAGAACCACTTGCTGCATTATCAAGAATATCAAATGGAACTCATAAACAAATCAAATTAAGACCCGATGATGTTGTAATTTTTTCATCATCAGCCATTCCAGGAAATGCCCTAAGTATTTCAAAAACAATAAATAAACTATACTTAAAAGGAGTTAAAGTCTATACAAATAATGTTTTACAAGACTTACATACTTCTGGCCATGCTAATGAAGAAGAAATAAAATTAATGATTCGTTTAATAAAACCAAAGTATTTAATGCCATTCCATGGTGATTATAGAATGTTAAAAAAACAAGCTAATATTGGAATTAGCTGTGGTATTCCTAAAGAAAATACCTTTATATTAAAAAATGGTGATACTTTGAACTTAAAGAATCATGTAATAACTAAAGGTGATAGTAAACCAGGAGCCGATATTTATGTTGATGGAAACAGAATAGGAGCAATCGGAGGAGCAGTTATTAAAGATCGTAAAATAATGGCAAATGAAGGAATATTAGTAGTAATTATCAATGTCGATATGAAAAAAAGAGAATTACTAATAAAACCAAATATTACTACAAGAGGATTTATCTTAGTTAATGAAAATGAAGAACTAATACATAAAATAGAAAACAAAGCAGAACAAATTATCCAAGCAGACTTAGAAAATCCAAAAACCAATTTTGCCACTTTAAAAAGTGATATTACTGAAGCACTTTATCCATTCATCAATTCACTAACCGGTAGAAAACCAATTATTTTACCAGTAATATTAGATATAAAGCGATAACATATCGCTTTTTTTCGTGAAAAAATCAGATCAAAAAAAGTATACACGTTTTTTGTGTATACTTTTATCTTACAACTTCATTTTCATTATTAACGACTTTTTTTCATTTGTTTAACATTTATTTTAATTCCATAATTCTTTTCGAATTCATTTGCTCTTTCTTGAAGATTACTTTCAGTAGTATCTAATCCTGACAACTCTTTTTTTACCCTTTCATAATCTTTAATTGCATCAAATAATTCACCATCTAAACCATCAATTTGAATTTGACTTCTTCTTTTTAATCTTCTTAAATTTATAATGCCTAAAGAAAAAGCAAGTACTTCAACTACAAGAGCAACTACACCACTGCCTACTGCAAATGGCCCAATATATTTAGTACTAATTCGAGAATCATTCTTATCTTGAAATGTTTCAGTTACAATAATTGACGTTTCAGTCATGCTATCTCCTAAGTCTAGTGTATTTTTAACCTCGGAAACTGTATATAGTTCCCTTAAATTATTTTGAATATCATCTTTTGTAAGATGATATTTGCCTTCAATAGCAGTAGCTTCAAACTCATAAGAAGTTACATTACGTATATATCCACCACCTGGTTTTTTCTGCCATGGTTCATACACATCTACAGAAGCCACATAAGAAGTTTCTCTATCATCATACTCAACTTTTGGAATACCAATCTCTGTATTTGTCTCAAAATCATATTTTCTTGTAGTAGTAGCATACTCTGTAATATTATCACTTACCATTTTTCCAACGATTCCACCTGCTCCAACAGCAATAAAAGGTACTAATAAATACGAACAAGCTTTAACTCTAAGTGCCGCTTTACCTAAAAATAACTTACATATAGCTAACTTTTGAACTGTTCTTAGTATTTTTAAAGCTTTCCTATCTTCTTGAAGTTTTTGATACTCCAACTCAATAGAATTTCTCTCTTTCTGCTTAACATCTTTATATCTTGCAACTAAACTACCAAAACGAATATTTGATAATTTATTAATAAAATTGGCACTCAAAAAATCATATCCAGGTCCTTCAGAAATATTATTGATATATTCACTACTAACTTCATCTGAAGTGATTTTTCCACATTGAATTAATTCTTTAGTTTCATTTCGAATGATTTCTCCTAAATATTCTCTATTAACATCGAGATTAACTTCTTTTATATGATTAAGTACTTTATGTTTACCAAAAATTGTTTCATAAAGCAAACCATCATAAATAGTTTTATAAGCTTTTTCAACTAATTTTGTAACTTCAACCCTACCAGCTGTATTAAACGAATTAATTTGATCAACTAATTCAATTATATTATCAATAATTCTACTACTTGCTTCAATATTAAAATTATTGTAATCAGCTAAATCCTTATCAATAGCCGTAAATAAATGATATACATTATAAATTGGACTAATATTATTATTAAAATCATCAGTTAATCTTTGTAACGCATCATTACACGAATGTAAAGAATTTACTTCAAAGTCTAATGACATTCCGCTATGTTGTCTTCTAAAAGAATCACTTAATAACTCGCTTGCTTGTAGCATGCCATCTTCCAAATCAAAATCTTCCTCTATTTTTTGTAAAGCTTTCTCATAATAATCAATATTAATCTCATAGTTTTTCATCTCATGAATTTTTTCAAAAATACCTTTTAGATTTTTTCTTAATTCTTCAAATTTTTCATAACCTTTAAATAAAACTGGGTCCATTTTTTCATTCGTATTTTCTTCAATAATTTGTTCATATGTTAGTGCCATTATAATTCCCCCCTAAAAACTGTGTGTATTGTATCAAAATCCATAGAAAATGTCAAATTGACATATTTTTAAAATTCGTTTATAATACATCACTGACTAAGAAACAGGGGGATGTCCATGAATAAAGTATTATTAGGAGACATAAAAAAAGTATTATTATATTTATCTTTACCAATTGTATTAACCAGTTGTGGAAAAAAAGCTGAATGTAATTATCCCAATAGACACGCTCATTTATATGTTAAATCATTTGATAAAAATGGAATAGACAACAAGCCCATAACAATAAAAAAATACGTAATAAGTGAATACTTAAATACCGATGGATATGAACGAAAAGAAGACAAAATTAATGTAACAACAGAAGATGAATTATATTTAAAAAAGATTAAAAATCACTTCAAAATAGAAGACAACTGGCCATATATGTACAACTTAATGAGTAATTATCACGACTTCATAGAATTTTATTATAGATACACAACTATTGAAACCTATGTTACAACTGATAGTAAAGGACATACCCATGTACACACAAGAACAAAAATACATACAGGCTGGACAGATAATCCAAATTACATCCACAATACCGGTAAATTTCATATTGGTCATCACCGATTTAGAGGTTACCGAATAGAAAAAAAATATAAATCAAAAGGTCGAGAAGAAATCACTCTAGAATACAAATCAGCAGATGATATAAGAGAAATAATAAATGAGTATCCTTATGCCACTGATTTTGATGATGAAGTAGAAATAGTGTATAAAGAATATAATGTAAACAAATCAGAGTTACCAAAAATACGCCCTGATGATCCAATATACAATACATTTAAGCACCCATATCTATCAAATATAACAATTGATTTAAATCGCAACTCTAATAATGAATCAAATTCGAATACACCTACCAACCAGTTCAATCCAAATCAAACTTTTGATGTTATGGATTCTAATGATTATTTCAATCAAAATACCATAACAGAACCACATAAAACAAGATAATTTTAAAAATAAAGCCTTAACGGCTTTTTTTATATTCTATAATACAACTGTTTCTCTAAAAGATTTACAAATTCAAAATAACTAATAGATACAAACAACAATAGCGAATAATAAAACATTCGCTCTTTTTTATTTGTAATCATAAGTAATAATTGATATTGTTTCCAACTAATAGAATTCATTTTTTTATAGAAAAAGGGAAAATTCATATAAAAACGTTTCATAAAATGAATATTTTCTCTAGTAAATAACAAACTATCACCATAATAATAAGAATAATAATCTGAATACTTCTTAATAGAATTTTCACAAGTATGTTGTTCTTCATATACCTTTTTTCCAATACACCAAAATAAAAAAATATTATCTTTAATAATATTATCACCTCTACTATATCATTCGAAAAAAAAAGAGGCATAAACCTCTTATTTTGCTTCTTCTACTGCTCTTGTTTCACGAACTACCGTAATTTTAATAGTTCCTGGATATTTCATATTTGCTTCAATCTTTTCTTTAACTTCACGAGCAATTCTATGAGCTTCCAAATCATCAACTTCCTCAGGCTTAACAACAACTCTTAATTCACGGCCTGCTTGAACAGCATAAGTCTTTTCTACACCTTTTATCTCATTACCAATTTCTTCTAATTGAGATAAACGATTAATATAATTCTCTAATGAATCATTTCTTGCTCCTGGTCTACTAGCAGATAAAGCATCTGCAATAGCCACAATAACTGAAATAACGCTAGTAGCTTGAGTATCACCATGATGTGAAGCAATAGCATTTACAACTATTTCGTTCTCATGATACTTCTTAGCAATATCAACACCAATGTCAACATGGCTTCCTTCTATTTCATGATCAATAGCTTTTCCAATATCATGTAACAATCCTGCTCTTTTAGCAATAGTAACATTTTCTCCTAACTCACCAGCTAAAATACCTGATAACTCAGCCACTTCTTTGGAATGTTGTAAAGCATTTTGTCCATAACTAGTACGGAAATGTAATTTACCGATTATTTCAATTAACTCAGGATCAAATTTTGTTAATCCTAATTCAAAAGTAGTATCTTGCCCATATTGAATAATCTTTTGTTTCATATCTTTACAAGTTTTATCATATAATTCTTCAATACGAGTAGGATGAATTCTTCCATCCTTTATTAAACTTTCCAAAGTAACTCTAGCAATTTCTCTTCTTAAAGGATCAAAACTGGATAAGACTACTGCCTCTGGAGTATCATCAATAATTAAATCTACTCCCGTAATAGCTTCAATCGTACGAATATTACGACCTTCACGTCCAATGATTCTACCCTTCATTTCATCATTAGGTAAATCAACTACAGTAACAGTTTGATCACTTGCTATATCAGCTGCATATTTTTGCATAGAAGTTACAATTAACTCTCTAGCTTTTTTATCAGCCTCTAATTTTGCCTCGTTCTCTGCCTCTCGAATATACTCTGCGATTTCTTTTGTCATGTTTTCTTTTACTTTACTCATAACAAGGTCTTTAGCTTTTTCCTTACTAAAACCAGAAATCTTCTCAAGTAATTCTAATTGTTCTTTTTTTATTTCCTCCACTTTACTTTTTTCATTTTGAATTTCTTCTTGTTTTTCAGATAGTTTATTCTCACGATCATCAAGAGCTGTTTCACGTTTTTGATACATTTCATCACGCTTATCAATACTTGCTTCTCGCTGTAATAATCTATTTTCACTTTCTTTAAGCTCTGCTTTCTTTTCACGGATTTCCTTATCTAAATCCATCTTTGCCTTATGAGCTTCTTCTTTTTGTTCAATTGCTGCATCTCTCTTTAACTTTTCTATTTCTTTTTTAGCTTGATTAATCATATCATCAGCTTTTTTAGAAACGCCTTTATCTCTTAAATAACTAACAAGATAAGCAACTCCTAGTCCAATAATAAGACCAATAATAATAAGTAAAATGGAGAATCCTATATGATTCATATAATACCTCCATCTAGATTAAAGTACTCCCCTAATCTACTTATATTTTAGTGTCAATTATTAAGTATGTCAAGAAAAACAAAAAAACTAGAAAAACGAATGGTACCATATATTTACATAAAATAATTAGCGATAACATCATAGTCATTATAAGGCACTTTTTTATCTTCAATAGCCATATAATTATCCCTTCCTTTTCCAAGAATTAAAACAACAGAATTACTAGACGCAATAGATAAAGCATAATGAATTGCCTCAACTCTATCAGGAATTCTAACATAATCTTTATGATTTCCAACCATATCATCAATAATTCTATCAACATCTTCATATCTAGGATCATCCATTGTGAAAATAGCTATATCACTATTAGTTATAACAATATCACCAATAATCGATCTTTTTTCTTTTTCTCTTCCACCAGCACAGCCAGTAACCGTAATTACTTTATCATAGTCTTTATACGTCTCTAATATTTTTAAAATACCATTAGTAGTATGAGCATAATCTAGAACAATCGTATAATCTTGGCCAAAATCTAATAATTCACCACGACCTTTTACAGGCTTAAGTTTTGAAATTCTACTAAGTAATAAAGATTCTTCTAAGCCATATAAAAGACCAATAATATAAGCCATAGTAACATTATAAATATTATATTCTCCAACAAAAGGACATTTAATCTTTATAGTTTTCTGATTATATTTTAAAGAAAACTCTGAATACCTTTTATGATAAGAAACATCATCTATTACATAGTCATTATTTTTATCAAAACCAAAAGTAACAAGATTATTACAATGAATATTTTTTAATATTTCATCATCTCCATTAACAACAACAAAGCCATCATCTTTAACAAGCTTTAATAACTTCATTTTACAATCAACGTAATTTTCAAATGTTTTATGTACATTTAAATGATCACCAGTAATATTTGTAAAACCAACAATATCAAATAAAAAATCAGCTACTCTATCATGAAGCAAAGCTTCACTTGACACTTCCATAACAATATTTTTACATTTATTTTGTTTAATAATATGTAAATCATCATACAATTCAGATACACACGGAGTAGTATTATTAGTTTTAAACTCTTTTTTATTTACACATAATCCATTCGTACCTAAATAAGCCATATCATCAATAATCTGACTTATAATAGTGGTAGTTGTCGTTTTCCCATCAGTTCCAGTAATACCTATTAAACTAAAATCTAAAGAACTAACATTATAATATTTTTTACACAATTCTCTATACAAACTATTTATATTTTCCACAACTAAATGTGGAAAAGAAATAGCTATTTCTCTATCAACTATTACAAAACTACACCCATTTTCAATAGCATTCTTTACATAATCATAATGATCAACATTATACCCTCTTGTAGCTACAAATAAAAATCCTTTTTTTACAAGGCGAGAATCATCCGTAATTCCTTTAATTTCTATATCATAATTAGTATTAATTAATTGATTTAATCGCATCTTATTCACCTCATTAAAGTATATGTCAAAAAAAATATATCATAAAAGAAAAAAAAAGAAAAAGTTAAATCTCTTTTCCTTTCTTGTTATCTTTCTTTTCATCAACACTAATATCATAATAAGAACGAACTTTTTCCTCTAGTTCATGACATAATTCTGGATTATCTTTTAAAAGAAGTTTTACATTTTCTTTTCCTTGACCTAATTTTTCTCCTTGATAAGAATACCAAGCACCCGTCTTTTCTAAAATATTAGCATCACTTGCTAAGTCAATAACTTCTCCCTCACGAGAAACGCCTTCACCATACATAATATCAACAACACAAGACTTAAAAGGAGGAGCTACTTTATTCTTAACTACTTTAACAGTTGTTTTATTACCAACAACACCATCACCCATTTTTAACTGTTCACTACGACGAATCTCCAAACGAACACTTGCATAAAACTTTAAAGCTCTACCACCAGTAGTTGTTTCAGGATTACCAAACATTACACCAACTTTTTCACGTAATTGATTAATAAATATAACTGTCGTATTAGTTTTACTAATTGTACCATTTAATTTACGTAATGCTTGAGACATTAATCGTGCTTGTAAGCCAACATGAGAATCTCCCATTTCTCCATCAATTTCAGCTTGTGGAACTAATGCTGCAACTGAATCAATAACAATAATACTAATTGCTTCACTACGTACTAGTGCATCACATATTTCTAAAGCTTGTTCTCCTGTATCAGGTTGAGAAAGTAACAATTCATCTATATTAACACCTAATCGTTCAGCATAAACAGGGTCTAAAGCATGTTCTGCATCTATAAAAGCAGCCCTTCCTCCCAACTTTTGATGTTCTGCAATTGCTTGAAGAGCAAAAGTCGTTTTACCACTAGATTCTGGACCATATATTTCAATAATTCTTCCTTTAGGATAACCACCAACACCCAAAGCAATATCAAGTGATAAAACACCACTAGAAACAACATCTACTTTTAAATGTTTATTATCCCCTAATTTCATAATTGAACCTTTACCAAATTGTTTTTCAATATCACTTAATACTTGTTCTAAAGCCTTATCCTTATCCTTTATTTCTTTAACAGCCATGTGCTAACCTCCTTGTAAATAACTTACAATTTCATTGTATAATACTTTTTTATAATTTGCAATACGTTTTCGAACAAATGTTTTTGTTTTTTTATCATAATTATTATCTCAAAAACAAAAAACCTCTTACCAAAAAGAGATTTTTTAATAGATAACTATTATCAAATTTATATTATTAATTATTTTTCAAAAATTAAATTTTTATTCAAATGATAATATTCAATAGCACTAACAATAGCTAAAATACAAGCTACAAAAAGTAAGAATAAATCTACACGTATATTAATAAACTCAAATGGAATATTATAAAAGAATACTAAAGTAGTTCCTACCATCATAGTAGCTGTCTTATATTTCCCAGATTTAATTGCTGCCACAACTTTTCCTTTACTTGCTGCTTGCATCTTAATAGCATCTACTACAATATCACGAGTAATATAAATAACTGGAATAATCACTGGAATAAAACCATTAGTAGCTAACAAAATCAAAATAGGACTAACCAATACTTTATCAGCAATCGCATCTAATATTTTACCAGTATCAGTAACCATATTATATTTACGAGCAATATGTCCATCTAAAAAATCAGTTAAACTAGCAATAATAAATAATACTCCTGAAATCAAATATTGTAATTCCACAACAACACCATTAATATCATACTTTGGAAAATGAATTCCAAAAGCTGAAAATGGCAAACATAATAATAAAATAATAATAACCGTCAATCCTAATCTAGCAACCGTAATTTTGTTTGGCAAATTCATAATAATTCTCTCCTTTATCTATTGATTTTAATTCATCAACCCTTTTTGGTACTTTATTATTATTACTTACTATAATATACAATATAGCAATCATAATAATAACTCCAATAACACCCACAACAACTGGCCATAAAGATTTCTTTTCTTTAACCTCCATAGTATAAGGAGAACGAACTTTTTTCTCCTCAGCATCCTTTTTCTTCTGTGCTGCTACTATATCATCCAAAGATATTCTAGATGTATGTTGAAATAGAAAACCATTAAATTCATCTACTACTTTATCAGAATCAAGTCCTAAATACTTAGCATATAACTTAATATAGTCTTTCAATTCATATACATCTTTAAAAGCTCTAACATTTCCACTTTCAATATTTTCAAGTTGAGAGGTAGAAAGCTCAAGATCTTCACAAGCTTCCGTTATGTTAACACCATTGCCAATTCTAGTTCGCTTTAAATACTCACCTAATTCTTTCATGCAACACCTCTATTATCTTAACAAAAAATATAAATAAGCCATGTTCTGTACCCTTTCGGGCGACAAACATTTATCTACCAATCAATGATTGGTCCTTAACTCCGTTCGATTCCTTCGTTAAGACTCCCCTACCAATTTTGGGTTTCTCACTCGCGGGGTTTACCACGTTTCACTCTATCCTTTCGAATAGCATCGTCACTGCGGCACTTTATGGCTTTTTCCATATCCTAAGACTTAGGAAAAATACCGCCGTTAGTAAAACTACCCTAGGTTATTTTTTCCCTAGGCACGAACACTACAAACATCACAGTTTGTGTGAGCATGGACTTTCCTCAAGAAACTTATAGTTTCCAGCGTTTGTCTATATATTAATTGTTATCCTTATCTTCTTCATCACGATTCATAAACTCATAAACCGTTTTCTCCACCTGAGAAAGTCTTCTTAAAATATCCATATTAGTGACTTCAGCCCCAGATTTAGTAGTACTAGAAGCAACCTCTATATTTAGTTTATAATTACGTAATTCTTGTTTAAGTTTCATAATTTCAGCTAATAAATCAGCTTTTTCTTTCTCTAAATTATTAATAGTATCATAAAACTGCTCATAATCACTGATAATATCATCTAAATATTGGTCTACTTCCTTCATTCGATATCCTCTAGTATCAATCTTAAACCTCTTCTCGAGAATATCCTGAGGCGTATATTTTATTCTATTTTGATACATCTATATCACCAATCCCTTACATTAGTATTATGTCATTTCTTAGGGTTTTTGTCAATTATTACCTCAAGAAGAGAAACCTCTCTCTGAATATTCCTAGTAGTACGAATCATTTTACTTAGTATTTTATATATTTCATAAGAATTCATAATATCACCCAACTCATCATAAATGATTTCTTAAAAAAAATCATAAATACGACAAAAGAAGAAATAAAAATACAAAGAAAAATCTATGGTAAAAGTAAGAAAAAAGTAGTATAATGAATCATAGGTGATGAGATGAACTATCCTAAAGGTACAAAAAAGGAAGCTAATTCTTCTATCTTAAGCCATGAAGTTAACTATAAAAATAGAGGTATGACTTTAGAAGGAGAACTAAATGATTCCAATGAATACTACCGAGCAATAGAAAAAGCTTATATATATAAAAAGCCAACACCTATAAAAATAACAAAAGTTGACTATCCATCTAGAGATAAAGCCGTTATAAAAGAAGCCTTTTTTACCATTCCATCGACTACAGATTACAATGGTTTATATAAAGGAAAATATATTGACTTTGAAGCAAAAGAAACAAAAAGTAAAACAGCTTTTTCTTTAAGCAACATTCACCAACATCAAATAAGACATATTGAACAAATCAATAAAAATGGAGGCATTGCTTTCTTAATCATAAGATTTACCACTCTAAATGAAACATACCTATTAACAGCTAATGATTTTTTAGAATTTATCAAAGATCAAGAAAGAAAATCAATTCCTCATAGCTATTTCAAAGAAAAAGCCTACTTATTAAAAGATCAATATCAACCGAGAATTGATTACCTAAAAGTAGTAGACCAATTAATTGGAGGTATATAAATGCAAAAAAAAGTAATAAAAAGAAGAAAAGAAAAACCTAATACTAGTACTTCATCAAGTAGTAGTAAAAAAATAAAGAAAAGAATAAATGGAAAAAACAATCTTAGTATAAAATTTGCTATTCTATTGGCTTCAATGGCAGCTATCTTAGTAAGTTATATTCTACTTGGTAAACTAGTAGCCATCTTAGTAGCTTTCCTATTAATAGTAATTTTAGGCATATGGTTTATATTTACTAGAAAGGGAAAACAAAGAAAGAGAATTCTAAATATTATTTTCATAATTATTTTATCTATTGGCATTTTTTGTTTAATTGCTTTCAGTGCATTCATTGTCTATATAAAATCTCAAGCAGATCCTAAATATGATAAAAAGAAATTGAACACCTTAGAAATATCTAGAATTTATGCTAGTGATGGAACAGAAATAGCAAAATTAGGTTCTGAAAAAAGAGAAAAAGTTACTTATGATGAATTACCTGAAGTATTAGTAGATGCTATTATTGCAACAGAAGATTCAAGATTTTTTCAACATAATGGATTAGATGCCCCACGTTTCTTAAAAGCTACAATTGGGCAATTAGTAGGTAATTCAGGAGCTGGAGGAGCTTCAACTTTATCCATGCAAGTAGTAAAAAATAGTTTTACTGATAAATATGGTCAATTAACTTCTGGAAAAAAAGGAATTATTCGTAAATTTGAAGATATTTACTTAGCTGTATTTAGATTAGAGAAAGATTTTTCAAAAGAACAAATTATTGAATATTATGTTAATAATCACTTCTTAGGAGGAAACATTTATGGAGTAGAAGAAGCTGCTAATGCATACTTTGGAAAATCTACAAGTGAATTAAATTTAAGTGAAGCAGCTATTTTAGCAGGAATGTTTAAATCACCTAATTATTATAGACCAACTATAAATCCTGAAAATGCTGCTAAAAGAAGAAAAACAGTATTATACTTAATGCGTCGTGCTGGTTATATTACTGCTGAAGAAGAAAAAGCTGCTAATGCTATTCCAGTAGAAGACTTAACCGTAACAGCAACAACAATAGCAGATAATCCATATCAAGGATTTATTGATACAGTAGCAGAAGAATTATTAAATAACTATGGAATAGATCCCTATACTACTCCTCTTCTTGTCTATACAACCTTAAATCAAGATAGACAAAGAGCTGTAAACGCTGTATTAGCTGGAGAAAACTATAACTGGATTAATGATCGAGTTCAAACAGGAGTAGCAGTCTTAGAATCCGAAACTGGAGCAATTCTAGCAATCGGAAATGGACGTAATATTAACTCACGTAGCCAAGGGCAAGCAAAACAATATAACTATGCTACTCAAATCAAACGTCAACCAGGATCAACTGCCAAACCACTATTTGATTATGGGCCAGGAATTGAATACAATAATTGGTCAACTTATGAACAATTTGTAGATGGACCTTATTCTTATTCGAATGGTAGATCTATAAAGAACTGGGATGGTGGATACTATGGACAAATCACATTAAGAAGAGCATTATCTGCATCCAGAAACATTCCAGCCTTAAAAGCTTTCCAAAACGTTGAAAATGCTAAAATAAAAGAATTTGTTACTAATTTGGGAATTACCCCAGAATTATGCAATACTGGTTATAAGTATAATAAAGAAACAGACCTTTGTGTTAATAAAGAAGATAAAAATGATACAAGAGAAACAATTGCTTTACACGAAGCCCATTCAATAGGAGCCTTCACTGGAGTAAATCCATTACAGATGGCTGGAGCTTATGCTGCTTTCTCAAACGGAGGTTATTATAATGAACCATATTCCGTTTCTAAATTTGTCTATCGTCAAACAGGAGAAGTAGTAGAACATCAAGCAAACAAAAAACAAGTTATGTCTGATGCTACTGCCTTCATGATATCAAGTGTTCTCCAAGATGTTGCTTTAACAGGAGGTACTCCAAACAATGTAGCATGTAAAACAGGTACTACAAACTTTGATGAAAATACTATGAATACATACAACATGCCAGGAGATGCTATCCGTGACTCTTGGGTAATTGGATACTCAACTAAAACAACCATTGGAATGTGGTATGGATACGATGATTTCACAAAAGAATCAATTGCTCAAGGATACGTCCTACACAACGTACCAGCCACTATTCAAAAAGACCGTTTATTCAATGCTCTAGTAGCAGCCGGAGCAATGGAAGGCAACCGCGAAGCCTTTGTTCAACCAGAAAGTGTCGTAAAAGTAGCAATATCTCCAGGAAGTAATCCTGCTAAATTAGCTGTCCCTGGTGGCGGTGCTGTTTATGAATACTTCAAAAAAGGATCAGAGCCTACCGAATATGACTTATCTCGTTATAGAATTGCTGCTCCAGGAAATCTAAACGTTACCGAATTAACCAATGGAAAAGTATCAGTATCATGGAGTCCAGTATCTCCAGGAGAAATAGGAAATGATGCTCATGGAAAATTTGGTTATAATTTATATAAAGATGATGTATTAATTACCTGGACAGATCATACATCATATACATTTACTCCTTCAGGTAGCCCATATGGAACATATAAAGTAATAGCAACTTATAAATCATATAATGATATTCAAAGTGATCCAGCTATTATAAATTATGAAAAGAAAAAAGAGAAAGAAAAAGAAAAAGAAAAAGAACCTGAAGTTGAACCAGAAGATCCAAATCCAGATCCTGAATCAGAAACAGATCAAAATAATCCCTAAAAAAGAAGAATTTTATAAATTCTTCTTTTTTTCTCTACATATATCTTTTAATTCACAATTCTGACACAGTGGTTTTACAGCTTTACAATAATATCTTCCAAATAAAACAAGCTGAAGATGCCTAATAGCCCATTCATCCTTTGGAAAAAACTTCATCAATTTTTTTTCGACCATTAAAACATTAGCATTTCTTGAGGCAATTTTTAATCTTTTTGAAACCCTTTCAACATGTGTATCAACAGCAATAAAGGGATCATGATAATACTCACTCAAAAAAACATTAGCACTTTTTCTCCCAACCCCAGGAAAAGTTACTAAAATATCTCTACTCCTAGGAACAACACCATCATAAGATTCCAAAACTATTCTAGCAATCTCTTTTACATAAAGAGACTTTTTACGAAAAGAACCAACTGGTCTTATAATCTTTTCTAATTCACTCAAATCAGCACTAGATAAAGCCTCTAACGAAGAATATTGTTGAAATAGAATAGAAGTTACCTGGTTAACCCTTTTGTCCGTAGATTGGGCACTTAACACAATAGAAATCAATAATTCATAGTCAGTATGATAAACTAATTCACATCGTGGATTTGGAAATAATAAATCTAAATACTCTCCTACCCTATTCATCATCATCAAACCAATTCCAATCTACAATATCCATATCAATATCTATACCTTTCTCCTCTTTTTTCTCCCTTTTCTTACGCATAGCTTCAACATCTTGAACAGTCGTAATACCTTTCTTATTCCATTCAAATAATATCTTATCTATATAACGCAAATTAGAAACCCCATTAAAAGTAGCTTCTCTAACAGCCTCTGTAATAATTTCTTCACTCATATTATTATCTAGCCATGCCTTAATAATCTCATACTCCATAGGACTAATAGTTCTACCAAATTCTTTTTCAATCACTTCGAAAATATTAGTATCATCTTTCTTTTGATTAGCCTCATCCATAAATATTAATTCCATCTTTTGAAAAAAAGGTTCAAGAGTAACATATTCTTCTATAACACCCTTTTCATTCTTCAAAACATCAACTTGAATAAAACCTTTCTCTGTTAAAACACTAATATAATTCATAACTATAGGTAACTCTAATCCTAAATCATTACAATAAAGCTCAGGATTTAATAAAAATCTTTCTCCTAAATGATAAAAATACATCAAGAAAATAAACTCTTCCATCGAAAGTTCAAACTTCTTATAATTCTTTAAAAAGACAAATGGTACAACCAGATGACCACTTTTTAATAATTCTTTTAACTGACTACTTTTCATAGTATCAACTCCATGATTAATAATATAATAACATAAATAGAACAAATAATTTAAGTAAACTTAAATCACTTTGGTCGTTACCTCCCAAAATTCCTGCTTCTTAGAGGAAGTATGCTTCCTTCTCCACAGGCTTAAATTCCGATAGTC
>CACZFH010000020.1 GCA_902780395.1 uncultured Erysipelotrichaceae bacterium | reverse complement strand
CATGCAAGAGCACTAAGAGCATTCTTTAATTATCTTGAAAAAGATGGATATTTAATCGCCAGTCCCGCTCACAATATAAAACCTAAAAAAGTTAGAAAGGAAAAGATAGATTACTTCACAATAGACCAAGTGCGAAAGATGCTTACTTCGTTTGATTTAAGATACAAGTCCGAAATACGTAATCTACTTTTAGTTATGATTCTACTAGATACTGGTGTACGTAATAGCGAACTTGTTAAAATCAAACTTGAAGATATCAATTTTGTTGATAGAAGTATCTACATATATGCAACTAAGACTAATACATTTCGCACGGTCTATTATTCGAAAGAAACAGAGAGATTACTCAATGTTTACCGTCGTGAAGTTTTAAAAGGAGCAGAAAAAGGGCCGCTATTTACTAAGTTTTATCAAACGTGTAACGAACCTATCCTGGGCACACAAATCAAACCGGAAGTAGTTTATAGAGTCCTGGCAGTTAAAGCGAAAAAATTATTTGGTAATGACGTTAGAATTAACCAGCATAAGTTCTGTCACACGTTCGCGACGCATTTTCACTCCGCGATCTTTTGGGACACGCTAATATAGAAACAACTAAAATATATGTAGATATGTCACCAAAAGATCTTAAAACTAAACACGCCGAACATTCACTAATCTCCAACATGCAAAATGATAGACAAGCAGGTGACTCTCATGAAAATTAGAAAATTATCTGTTTATGAAGATTTATCTAATAAACCTTATATTTTGCTTAAAGGAAAATGGCTACAAAAACTTGGATTTAATTTTCATAATTTTGTCGAACTAGAAACCTATAAAGATAAGGTTATAATTAGAAAAGTAAAAGACCCAAAGAAATAATTCTTTGAGTCTTTATTTTTTATATCTGCTTGTATATAATCGAACATCCAGCATAGGTTTTGGACATCGATCAAGTTAGTCCCTTCTCTAGTAATAGAAATGGTATTATAACTTCCTCTTCTATAAGTTGTAAGTTCAGTTTAATTGTTTTTGGAGATGATGGTAATACTTTAATAGACCTTTCTCCACCTTTTTTTTGGCCTTGAGTACGAAAGGTAAGAAATTCGAAGGTCTAGCCTGTAAGGGGTAGGATGGAAATAGTCCTTATTTTACTAAAAGTATATAAATCGTAAAAAAAATCAAAAGTCACAATCTCAATAGGTGCGGGGAAGGCGGTTCTTTTATTTTATATAATCCTTGTGTTTTCTCGCTTAATAAGCAAATTTTTAAAGAGAATAAAAAGCACAATAATGATATTACTTAATATATAAATTGAATGTTAAAATAATGGTTTATAATTAGAATAATAGAATTTTTTTATTATTCAACTATTACTTTTATCATTTCTTCCCAATCTTTTTGTAATTTTTTTATTTCTTCTGCTGTTTGAATCTTATTATATTTACACATATTACACCTGTTAAAATCATCACTTTTTTGATCACTATTATTTATACATTTTATTTCTCCATGTATAGCATTATATTGCATATGAAATTCACTTTTTTCAGAATAGCCTTCTCCTCTTGAACGACTTGTAAATGAAAAATAATTAATATCATTTTTTAATAAGCTAAAATACTTTTCTTTTATATATACAGTATTAGTAATAGTATCATTGTTGTATTTATTTTTTGAATTATTATTAGAAATAATAACAATATTTCCATCTTTATCAATCCATGATGAATCTACTGGTCTATAGTGTAGTGCTAATCTTTTTATCATATTTGCTGGTGGTAATACAATACTATTATCAGGAAAGTCTTCAGAATTATTCTTTATGGGATTCATAATTGAACATTCATCAATGTCACTGTCAATATAGTCTAAAATTGAATTACTATATTCCTTTTGTTCAATAGTAATATATCTGTCATCAATACCAGTTAGACTTTTTTTACTTTTAAATGTACTATTTAATAAATATGTATCCATCCAATCATATCTATTATCTGTTTTATGTATATATCTTAAAGAAGCCGATAATAAAACCCATTTTTCTTTCTTTAAACTAATTGGTTTGATTAAATTAAATAGATTTTTTTTGATATCATTAACATCATCTTCCCAGCCCTTTTTCTTTTCTGAAGTTTGAAAAATAATAGTTTCTAACCTTTCATCTAGTTTATCTGCTAATAAATTAAATGTAGAATATGGATGCACATAGTTTAATCTAAAGCTATCTTCATACTCATATGGGTTATAAATACCATATCCTACTTTATTTTCAAAAGTGTTTTTATTTATGCAAAACTCATCAATATAATAATTACACATTAGTGTACCTTCCATAATATTTCTACTAATTGTAATAATTTTTTTAGCCAATGTATTATTAAAAGACTCTGGTCTAATGTTTTCTAAATCCTTCTTTAAATCAAATTTATATTGTTTTGCTATCTTATAAATAATAGTCTGAAACAATTGTAAATATTTTTTTTCATTTATTTTCGATTCATCAACTATAAATTTATTAGCTTTTAATAAATCTTCCTTATTAAACTTACAATATGTAATATTATTTAATAAACATGGATATTTTTCTGTTAAAAATGTATTAATATTTGTTATTATTTTCTTATCTTCTTTTATAAATTTCAAGTTGCAATCTATATGTTCCCTACTCCAATATCTCCATGGTAATATATATTTATCATACATATCAACTTTAAAAAAGATATCAGTAACCTCTTCTGTTATTTCATCATTTTTAATTAATTTTAACAAATCTAATTTTTCTGTTTTTATATATTCTCTTTTACTATTATATATAGCATTATCTATATGAATTATTTTTAATGAATTTAGCTCTTCCTTATCGTAATATATATTTTTAAGAAAATCATTATATTTTTTTACAATTTTTTTTGTCGATCTACATATTATTTCCACAATACCAACTTTTAGGTATTCATCATTTATTCTATCGTAAATATCTATAAGCCACTCATATAATTCATTACATTTATAACACATTTCGTAAACATTTTTCTTTGATAAGTCTCTTAGTTCTTCATTAGTTGTACCCATTAGCCAAAACGAAAACCAAAAGTATTCTTTGAAAACATTGCTGGTGTTAATTGAACTGTTGTAATTTTCTCTCTTTAATAGAGATGTAATAACTTTTGCTTTTTGCTTTAAGTGCTCATTGTCTATATAATTATACCTTGAATTATATATTAAATTTAAAAATTTATCAGTTTCAAGAAA
This sequence comes from uncultured Erysipelotrichaceae bacterium, assembly GCA_902780395.1. GTDB lineage: Bacteria > Bacillota_I > Bacilli_A > RF39 > UBA660 > UBA3789. The sequence goes on along the minus strand of CACZFH010000020.1, from coordinate 28,173 downwards.
GTATTTATTGAAAAAATTACAAAAATTATATGGTTTATTTGGATATCCAATTAAATTATTGAATGATTCATCTAACTTTAGATTTACTTTTTGTTGAAATATATTTATATTTTTTTCATTAAATTTAACCATTCTTAATATTTTAATATCAAAGTAAAGATGCAACTGTGAATTCTTTATTATTTCTATTGCTCTATCAATATTATCATTAAATTTATCAAATAGGCACAGAATTAAAGCAGTATATAATGAATATAATTTTTTTAGTTTATTATCTATTATGGTAACAATTTCCTTATTAGTTAAATTATTTATCTCATCTAAAAAAGGTCTGGCAATAATAAAATCATTCATAGAATCTATTGTAAAATAATAATATTTTTTACCATTATCTATATACGATTCTAGCAATCCTTGTTGTTTAAGAGAATTAGTATAAAATATATAATCATTATTTAATAGTTTTTTTAAGCACAATTCTTCTATTTGTTTTACTTCATTATCATACATATAATTTGAAACGATATTTTTTGTATAATTCCACACTTTTAAATCAATACTCTTTATAAATTGTTCATATATATATGTTATTTGTGACTCACTGTTTAGTAGTTCTTCTACTATTTTTTCATCACTTAAACACTTTTTTAACATTTTTATATACAATGGATTTTGTAAATTTATTATTTCTTCATATTTTGTTACATCTAATCCATGATCATTTATTAAACTAGATAGTGCATTATCCAAATCAATTCCATATAATTCATATATTTCATCTGTTTCATCGAAAAAATTTCTAATTATTTTTAATTCAAAATCAGATAATGAATAATTTCTATATGAAATTATAATTTTAATGTTTCTATTTTTTAGGTTCTGAGAAATAAACCTAATTATTTTTTTTCTACCTGTTTCATCATATTCGTTGAATGCATCAATAATAAAATAGACTAATTCTTTTTTTGAAATTTCTATTACATTTTGTATATCAATATTATCAAATTTTTTATTAAATTTTCCAAAGCTAATTATATATTGCTGATGGCAATTATCTAATTCTTTTACAAATTCATATAATAAAAAACTTTTTCCTATACCACCATCACCTTCAATAAAAATACCATTATAATACTTTAGTATATTATTTACTAAGTTTTGATTATAATATCTTTCTAAATAAATATTCTGTTTGTTAAGTTCATTATCCCCTAAAATCTTTGTAAGCTCTTCTAAAATTAAGCATTCTTGTTTTTTATATTCTTTATCACTAATGCTTCTATCATTGAATTCGTTTATAAGTAAAGATAAACTTTTTATATTTTTCTTATATATTTCGTTATCAATTTCAAATCCAGTAAGTTTCAGTTTTGGGAGTTCAGACTTTAAAATGTTAAAAATATGTGTATCATCCCATTTAAAATTATCATTATCATGAATAGTACCTTTCATATTATTAATTTGACTTTTATTAAAGTTTCTATTATATTCATTTAATATCATATAATTTTCACCGCCTACATGATTTTTTATTAGGATATATTATATCATAAACTTTAATTCTATTTGAATTTTTCTTTGCGTCTGTTAAGTACAAAGTTGTAATTTTGACACTTTTCAAGATCTCATGATATAATTTTAGTAGAAGGGAGGTTAAGAATATGAATACTTACTCATACAATGTTATGAAGTATCTTTACGATGTAAATAGCCAGTATAAACGTGCTAACAATATGATTAAGGTTATGTATGGATATATGACTCCACAGCAAATGATTTACGAAGAATGTAAAGATGAAATGATGAAAAAAATTCTTTTTGGATAATGTCAAAAAGAAAGGATAAGGTGAAATGGAAGATAAAACAATATAAAAACACACCTCATATTATTTGAAGAGTGTGTTTTTATTATGTATTTTTTGAAAAAATAATTAGACATAAAAATAGGGCCCTACCTTACGATAGTTCCCTTGCAAAAATGATTTAACATTTTTTCCTTGCATAGTTATATTATCATATAATTATGAACAAGTCAAACTATTTTTATCAGTGTTTACAACATAATTCTTTTCTATAATCTTTTTGAAATACTCATAAACTGATTTTAATAGTTCATTATTATTATAGTACTCTTTGTGATAAATTATTCTTCCAAAGAACAATTCATGTATATCTTCATTAATATTTTTCTTTATTCCTTCACTTGTTACTATTTCATTAAACATATATAAAGTATATGTTATTTGTCTTATTCTCGAATTACTTAGCTTATTACTTCTTGTCTCTTTTCCAATTCCACATTCTTTTAAGAATTTAATAATTTTAAAATCTGGGGTAAAACTATTATCTTTTTTGTCTAAATCTGAAAGAACGCAAGAATTGTGAGCAACTGCATTTCTTAATTTTCCTATTTCTCTAAGTATGAATATATTTTTTATTTCTTCTTTCAATTCATACTCTTTAGCAAATAATTCATAAAAATTTACTAATTCACCAAAAGTTATAATTTCAAGGAATTCCCATACAGGAATATTTTCAAGTTTTTTATCTTTATCAATATCGTATTTTGAAAAAATCTTGTTGTAATAATCACTTCCAACTTTTTTAAAAATACTTGTATGTACTCTTTTAGGAAATTTTTCATCATTAAAATCTTTATCTAAGAACATGTTTACAATTCTATATCCATCTTCTTCATCAATTGTTTCTATAATATTTAATATTCTTATTTTTAGATAATGTTCAATATCTATAATCATTTTAAATAATACAAGTCTCAATCTATGATCAATAATAGACATGTCCTTTAAATATGCAAAATCTAAATCTTGATATAATCCTTCTTTTTCTCCTGCTGGAGATGGATATTTTAAGAAATTGTGCTTATATGATGTTACATTGTAGTAATTATTGTTATCTCTAAGATATTTTTCAGCATCACTTTCAGATATCTTCTCAAATTTTATATTCTTTTGTTTCAAATATGGAACCAAGTCACTAATTTTCATCATTGGTCTTAGCTCAACTGTTTCGTCATCTTTATCCATCATTTAGTCACTTCCTAACTGCTACATACATTATAACACAATATATAGTAATCATCTATGGTTCTATTAGCTATTCGATAATTCTCTTATAGATTCAAACATAAACTCTATCTTATCAATATTTTTTTCAGTATGATAATGTCCGCAATACCATTTATCATATTTAATACTCTCTTCTATTTTATCTAAAAAATGTTCCATAGATTTATCTACTTTAGATTGGTTTATTTCTGATAAGAATACTTCTACTGGTTCATATTTATATGGACAAGTATGAGTTAGCACTACGTCATAGTGCTTTCCTTTTACTTTATTGTAAATTGTATCCATTTCTTCTTTTGTAAGTTGTTCATCATGAAACCAATTATATCCATATATTAATCTATATTCTTTATCCACAGAATATGCTCCTCCAATTACTAATACATTTTTACCATCAATATTATATTCTTCACCATCTTTAGCAAATATCAAGTATGGATAATCTTCTTCTATATATACATTCCCACCAAACATGTTAATTTCTTTATAAGTACTTATATTTTCAGGTCTTTCTTCATGATTTCCTCTTATACAGAACATTTTTACATTGTATTTTTTTAAATATTTCTTAAATTTATTGTCTTCTTCATTAAGACAATAATTAATACCGGCATCGCCAAGTATTATTAACATATCATCTTTATTAAATTTCATATTATCTAATCTTGAAAAATCTCTATGTGTATCACCTGTTATATAAATCATTATTTATCTCTCTCCTTTAATAATTTTTCTAATAATATTGGTTTAAAGTTCAATATATCACATGAAACATTAATATGCTTATCCTTATCAAATAAAGTATTATCATATGTATCTTCTAGTTTGTTTTGATGAATATGCCCATGTATATTAATATATCCATCTTTTATCATAGTATCTGGTAATGGTCTATGAGATAACACTATTTTATAATCATCCATAATTATTGGAGCATTCTTTAACACTATTATTCCACAATCTTCATATGATTTAACTGTTAATCTATCATGATTACCTCTAATTAAATAGATTGTTCCATTTAATCTATCTACTATATCTTTTAAATCAAACTTAGAACCTAAAAAGAAATCACCTAGATGATAAACAATGTCATCTTTTTTTACAGACTTATTCCAATTATCAATAATAGTATTATTCATTTCATTAATATCTTTAAATGGTCTATTACAATAATCTATAATATTCTTATGATTAAAGTGAGTATCAGATATTATATATTTTTTCATTCTTTCACCTCATTCTAATTCTATTTTTATCAATTACTTACTCATATAAAAAAAGGGATATCCCCTCATCCTATTAAAAGGGATATCCCGCAGCATGCATATTTACTTCTTGCCTAAATAAATAAACCTTAGCGTCCAAATTGTCATCAACACTTGGCAAGTCAATTGATATAAAAATAATATCAAATAATATCTTAGTAGACAATAATTATATATTACTTTTATTAATTTTATCTTCAACACGTGTATAATCTGACTGTAAACTAATATTTTTAATATTAGATGAATTTTGAATTATTTCTAATCCCTCTAACAAATCATTATTTGAGGTTTTTTCTTTTAATTTTTCACAGAGATTCTTTATTCTTTTTTTAACTTTTGTCTTCTCAAAGTCAATAACAAACTCAGTATCCCTAAATAATAGAATGAATGCTTTTATCTCCGAATTTGTAAATTTATCTATCATTTTTTCATATAAAACGACTGCATCTTCATCTACACCTTCTTTATATCCATTTCCATTTCCAGCATAACACAAACAAATTGTTTTAACAAAATCGTTCCTAATAGTAGATGGAATTGAAGCTTTTGGAAGTGAGGCTTCAATATCACGTGCGTAGGCATATTCATTGTAAAAATTATTCATTTGAAAATGAACGCTTTTCAACTGACTTAATTTGTCTAGTAAATCTGCTACTATACTATCATTATCTTTATATTTGAGCCCTCCAACTGTTTCTAAATAATAATTAACTAATTCCTTTTGCTCAACAGACGCGTTATTTCTATAATAACCATACTTTGATCCTATTTTATATTTTGTGTTCTCTGTTATGATATCCCAGATTCTTTTAGAAATTTCCAGTATGTTTTTTCTTATAGTATCATCACTTTTTTGGTCACAGTATAACCCAAATATAGAAACCACAAAATCATCTAATCTTTCTTCTGGAATTTTTGAAAGGTCTTTACAGATTTCATCAAAATCCTCTTCTGGAATTTCTTTTGTTCTAATGTTATCAAATAACTGTTTTATTGCTATACTTGATGCATCAGGTTCTAATGTTATAGCATATTTTATTCCATCTTCAAGTAAAGAAGCTAATTTTATTCCTGTAAGCTCATTAACGTTTGGATGTGCAGCACTTGCATGATTTCTCATATAATTCATATTACTTAAAGTCGTAAATGCATAATTGTCAAGTATTTTCATTCTATTTAATGATTGCAATAAATCGTGATCAGAAATATATTGTAAATCAGATTCATCTTCTAATTTTTTATATTGAGAGTTAACCTGTTCTGCAATACTATAAAAATACTTTAAATCATATGATACAATTTTATTTCTTAAAGTTCGAATAATTTCATCCCATAAATAGTTTAAAGCACCATCAAATAGTCCAACTGCACCTGCGACAATAAATTTCGTTAAATAATCAGACTCTTGTCTTATTTCTTTTGGAAGCGTCTCAATTGATGAAGCAAAATTATTAAACAATTTTACTTTTTCTTCGTTTGTTGCTAATACATTAGTAGTTGGTAAATTGTTCTCTTTTACAAATGTTTCTAATGGCTTAGAAATAGTCTCTAAAGTTGTAATGACATTTCCATCATCGATTTTTGGAACTAATGTCATTTCTCGCATTTTATCATTCATTCTATTTATTCCTCCTACTCATCTTTTGTATTATTTATAACTTCAATTTCCATTTGATTTATAAAGTTCTCTAAATTATCTAATATTTCATCATACAAAACTATTTGAATATGTGCATATGAATAATTCAAATCTCTTAATGCTTTTCTGATTTTCTTTTTTACTAAATCTATGGATATATTATTTTTATTTGCATATTTTTCAATATTTTGTTTACTCATCAAATAATTGTCGCATCCAATTACAAGCATTCCTGTTGCTGATTCTGACCCTTTAATTAATGCACCATTTTCTTTATCATATGGAAGCATCATTAAATAATTATTTACCTGAGAAATTGCTGTACTTAGTTTTGCTGTAGGAACGATATTATCATGAGAATCATCTAACTTGAATAAATACTCATCAGACTTTTTTAATTCAACTATATCTAGGAATCCATATCTATTCATTGTTAAAAAATCTAATCTGCTTTCAGTATTTCTCAATTCTGATTCTATTTTTATCCATTCTTCAGGCTTCTTTTGTTCTATAGAACCAAATAATAAATATGAACCATATAAATCAAAATATCTTTGCCATGCATATTCTTTTCCGATATATTTTCTTTCTAATCCTATTTTTTTCTCAACACCATTTTTTTTAGCAAGTAAATCTCTTCCTATAGCAACAATGTCTCTCAAACGATCTTTATTTATGTCAGTTACATCTTTTAAAGATATTTTTACATTACCATCTTTTATTAATTTTGGAATAATCCTTGCGATTGTATTTCTATCTTTCTCATTTAGCTCGACAGCATCTATTCCTTCTGCTATTGTTGTTATCAAATTTGTATATTCATATGATGAGATTTTTTCGTTATTTGATAATTTTTCAATATTTTTCTTTAATTTTTTAGTTTTTTCCGCCGGTTTAACAACTTCTTCTTTAAATGTTGTAGTATACACTATAACAGTTTTTGTATTATCATCAAATTCAATTTCACCTTCACCAGGTTTAAATAATAGTTTTATGTTATTATCTATTTTATCTTTTAATTCTTTTACACTATCAACATTGAACAACTTTAAAAGTTGATCTTTAAACATAGTTGTAATAATTCTATTATCAGTATCAGCAAAATAGTGTGTCCTACAAAAAGAACTTTCATCTTCAACTCTAAAACCATTTTTAAATAATACTACTATTTGTTTTTTATTAGCATCATATTCATACTTTACAGATTTTCCCATATTTATCCTCCTAATACTAAAAAAGAGTATATTCCATTATTAAAATGAAATATACTCCTATCATCTATATCTATTGTACATCATTAATGGCATTTTTAAAATACTCTTGTAAATTTTTATCAACACAATATACATAGCATCCTTTCATTTCTCTTGTCATTAAAGTTTTATATGTATTTAAATGTTTGTAGTAAATGATGTAACTAATGATGATAATTATTACTTTTTCAAGTATTCAATATTTCCCTTATGTACCTCAAGTACTGCTTTTTCTAGTTTTTCATAAACAATTTTATATAAGTCTTCTTCTGACATGAAATCTAGTATTCTAACAGAACCGTACAATGACAAGGCTTTTCTGATATATGTATATATATTATATGTTTCAATCCCTATTTCGCAACGTTCTATTGTATTTTTATATTCTGGATTAGAATTATACTTATCATATATATCCTTTTCTGCTCTAATCGTACTTAATACTATATTTCTATACTTATTATCAAAAGTAAGGTTTCTAATTCTTTCTGTCTTATCAAATACAAATCTAGTTAATTCATACTTATCTTCTCTTTTTTCATCTACAGTAAATTCTACCCAGAAATACCCTCTAGCAAATGTATTTCTCCAAATACCTCTTTTTCCTTCTTTAAATAGCCAGCTATACTCTAATCTAGTATTTGTTGTTAATGGCATAGCTTGTATTGCAACTCTATATAATTTATCAAATTCTAACCATAACCAGAATCTATTATCAACTAGCACATATCTTGGCAAGTCCTTTATATGTTCATACAATGTAATTGCATTTTCTAACTCAACACTTTTATATTTTCCATCAGTTGCCATTTTTAAGTTAAAATCTTCAATTTTTTGCTTCCTTGCTTCAAATGGTGGCTCATCTAAAATCTCCTTTAACCATCTTGAATCATATGGATTATTTTTAATATAATCGTTGACTTTTTTTGGATTACTATATAAAGTGTCTAATAGTTTTTCATTCATGAATGAAATATTAATAACATTATTATTCATTTATATATTCCTCCTCATCTGTATCATTTGTTCTTGTGATTATATCATGAAAATCGTCGATTGAATTGACAACACAATTATCCATAATCATTTGAGATAATTCTAATACATCTAGGGCTAAAAATAATTCTTCGGTTAGCGTTGTTTCCGTCATCTTCTTATAGGCATTTTGTACCGATACAAACCATGTATGTGAATCAACAACATCCTCTAGCATTTTATTTTGATATTTAACTTCATCCTGTAATTCTTTAAGACACATTGATAAAGCCGGAATAATTATTATAGAGAAAAATATATGCTGAAAAATAATCTGGCCATTTAATCTATCAAAGTTTTCGTACTCATGTTCTGGTAATTCTATCTTAATCTTTTTGTCATCATTTATTACTGACATTATTTTCTTTTCTGTATCATAGCTTTTTACTACAGAGAAAATTGATGATACTTTCTTATCTTCCAAATCATCATATTCTATCTTTGATACTATTCCGTCATCTAAAGCAATAGGACAATATTTCTCAATTTTAAACTTATACCCAGAAAAATCGTCTATGAAGTCCTCACTACTTAAATTATTTATTGTTTCAGTAGCATATGTAATACTTGATACTTCTATTCGTCCTGATAATTTGTTGATTGGAATTATTATATCTTTTGGATGTAATGTTATTTCTTCAGAATACTTAAATAATGTTGAAGAGCACTCTATCATAACCATTGCTTTTGCTTTTCCTTGGTTTAATAATTCTTTTAGGAGCCCACTATTTGTTTCTATTCTTATATTTTTTAAAATATAATTGTCTCCATCTTCAAGTTCTTCAAATTCTAGAGAATAAGTGCTATTTATATAGCAATTGTAATTTTTAGCATTATTTAATATTGGATAAGGAAATCCTCTTTTACCTAATTGCATATAATTTCACCTCACAAGCATAAATATCATCCAAACTTGTTTCTAATTCAAACTTGTATTTTTTATTTTTTTCTAATCTTATATTTTTTATTTTATTGCTTTCAATTTGATATTCTTGACCATTTAATAAACACGATTTTATATTTGCCCTATATTTAGAACCATTATCATCTAAATAGAATAATTCCATTTCACAATTTAACTCGTCATAAATTGAAGTGAAACTAATTAAATATTTCCCAAGTTCTTTGTCAAGTATCAATGCTTTTGCTTTAATTCCGCTTAAGTTAACTGTTCTAAGTATTTCTTCTGTACCATTTTGGTCAAATCCTTGGTTATTATTTTCTCCTTCATGCATATCCCCACCAGTACCTTGATTATGACCTTCTGTTGTATTTGTTTCGTCACCTTCTTCTGTTCTTGTTCCTACATCTAACACATTACTTATATCATTATCATTAGAATTATCTCCGACAGTATTAGTCAAAACAACTTTACGACTATTGATAATTTTTGGCTTCTCATATTTTTCAGTGCTAGATTCTCCTGCTTTATCACCAAATTCACTATCTGTTAGATAATCACTGGCACCATCTATATCTAATTCCTTATCATCTCCAGAAAGAAGGCATTCATTTGCAAAAAGTTGAACCTCATTTTTTATTGTTTTTATAATTCTTTTGATTTCTCTTCTAAATTCAACGTCGTCTTGAATCCTATTTGGTTCCCAATCTGTATGTTGAGGATTTTCAACTGATCTTAAAATACTATTTAGTTCATTTTTTTCAATTATGCACATAGCAGAACATGGTTTAGCAAATGGTATTTTGGGATCTGTTATCTTCATATAAGGATATCTAACCATTATACATTTATTCGTAGCTAATTGTTCTTCTTGTTTATCAAAATCTTTTAAAAGTATTTTGATTGTACCATACCCTCTGATATCAACTTCTTTATTAAATACTGTTACATCGTTTAATAATATATATTGACCTATAATATTTCTTTTCTCTGAATCGGTTATTTCGTTACCATATACGACCCTCTGTAGAGATTCTTTACTTATTTCAGTTCCATCTACATCAACAATTAAATCACCATTATTGATTGCTACCATGAAACTATCTAGTACTTTCGTGATTATACTAGATTTCCAGCCTTCTTCTACTCTAAAGTCAATTATATAAACATCTGTTCCTGTTTCGTTTCTTTTAAAATCTTTATCAAGTACTAATTTATTCAATATAGGTAAGACTTTGTCTGTAGTACAGTAATATCCATAACCAGTAGTACACATACCCGTTTCTTCATTTAACAATCTTGAAGCAAGTTTAGTTATTCCTAAGTATCCCTCTTCATTGTTTTCATTTAGTGTTGAATAAAAAACAGTTTGTAAATCACTTGCAACAAAAGATGCAAATTTTCCTATTCCTTTTGAACCACCACTTGTAGCATTGTCTTTTGTTGTTAATCCATTTCCTTTTGTTAAATAATAAAATGATTTATTTCTATCATTTGTTGCAACTCCCTCTAACCCCTTTGTGTTAAAATCACTTACTCTTAGGCATAGTATTTGAAGCCTATCCAAATGTGAAACCATACTATCAAATTTTCTATAATATTTTGTTCCAGGTACATAAGAGTTTCTACAACAAATCATTTCATTTCTTAAATCATCAATTCCAGGCAATTCGTTAGTATTTAAATAAAAAGATTTAAATACAACTTTTACTGGTTCCTCGGCTTTTCTGGCATCAATTGAATTTTGGCATAATTCCCTTGCAATTGATGCAATAGGGTCTTTTTTAAATGTTTCTACATCCGTAGAATCCAAACTTGATTCATTACCATAACCATTTTCAATAAATCTCCACTTATGATCTTTTATTCCTCTCCAATTATCAAATAATCCCACAAAACTCACTCCTTACAACTCAAATCTCTTTTTATTGTTTTTATTCTTTTTAAACATTTCTTTTTGTTTATCTAATTCTTTCTGAATTGCATTAAAAATATTATCCATTTGTTCATCAGAATACTCATAAAAAGATGTATTATTTAAATTTTCCAATTTTGAAATCATTTCTATAATTTTGTTCACTCTACTTTCTGCAATACGTTTAAAATTTTCCTGTTTAGCATTCATAAAGATCACTTCCTTTTTCAAGGATAAAATATCATTTTATATGTATTTTGTCAATAATAATCTAACAATATTTTTTAAATATTTTACTATTATTGCTGAAATTGTAACAAAAAAAGCCTTTTAGGCTTTTATAAATTTGCTTGTTCCATGTATAAAGTTATGTCTAAAATCCATTTTATCCATGCCATTACTGAACTAGTTCTTCTTCCCGGTGTAGAACCATTTAGTTCACGTCTACAGTCATCAATTGATTTTGCTATTTCATCTTTGTCAAAATCAAAATCTACTAATTGTTGTTTCATTGCCAAATAAAATGGTTTATGTGATAAAATTGCTTTAATTATTTCTAGGCTTCTATTTTTTTGATTCATTCTCATTATACTTTTTCCGTATTCAGTTAGAGTATATTTATCTTTTTTTGTTGCTAAATTTAAATATCTAACAGCATTTATGTAGTAGTCTGTTTGCCTTGGATCATATTCTAGGAACTCAGTAATCTCATCTTTAGTCATATCTTGTCGATTTAACTCATCTAATAAGTCAAGTACTAATTCAAATGTATTTGCCTGTGGAAAAGGAACGTCTGTTGGCTCTTCTACAAAATTTATTTTTTCCATAATATTCATTATATCTGATACTTCTATAGGATTATATGGTTCATCCAATATATATCTTTTAATTTTTTGTAATTTTATACTATTATAATCATTATCATTTTCAAAAGAGTAAATAAAGAAATTATAAATATTATCATGTTTTATCAACATTATTGGTATTATTTCTTTATTTGTATTATTCTTCCATACTTTATAAGGATAGTATAATTGTCGAATGATAAAATCTTTCATAAAATGATTTTTTGCTTCCAAGATAATGAACTTTGAAATACTTTCATAGCTTCCGTCTATTTCCATTTGTGAATTTTCAACTTTTACTTCAAAACTATTTTCATTTGATAATAGAATATTATAATTAAACTCTCCTGTTCCCATTCTTCCAGAAATGGTTGGAACAACTTTCTCTCCCACAATGTCTTCTAACATTCCAGAAATGTATGCTGCATTTAGTGAAACCGCTTCACTTGTTATATTATGGTAATCAATAGTAGAAATAAAATCTGGAAGTACTTTAGTTTCAACATCTATATTATTATCTATTTCTATATCTTGATAGTTTTGAAATCTTCCAATAATATATGATCCTCTTTTAATAGGAAGAATTGCTAATGAATTTTCTTTAAATATCTCAGGAAGATTTTCACTGCTATCAAATTTAGTCATTAATCTTGGTTCTCTTCCCGCTTTCTTTATTTGATCTGCCGTTATTTCATAAAAGCCGTTATTATTAATCTCTTTTAAAATATTGTTTTCTTCAAACAATTGGTTCCATACTTTATTATTCTTCGATACCCAATTTTCCAACAATCAAAACCTCCTCAACCTCTCCTCTTTTTTGAGCATTACTGTTAATATTTCTTCTTGCATTTACTGTATTAATACTATATGTAATATATTTGGTTGAATCTTTATATAAATCAACAATAAAAGGAGTTTTAGAATTACTAATCATCACATAGCATCCTTTTTCAATCAATTTGTCACACATTTTTTTTAATCTAATTTGATCATCTCTTGTAAAGCCATCTTTAGTATATCCAACAAAATTTAATTGTTCATCATATTGATCATATGGAGGATCCAAATAAATAAAAGAACCTTTTGGTGCATCTTTACATGCATCTTCAAAATCACCAATTCTAAACTCAATTTCATTTTCATTGAAGTACTTATTCATTGCTCTTAAAACAGGCTCGTTACAGATACATGGATTCTTGTATGAACCATATGGAGAATTAAACTGTCCAGCACTATTCATTCTAAACAAACCATTGTAGCAAGTTCTGTTTAAATAAACCAATCTAGCAGCTTTCTCTACTGGTGTCCATTTTTTATATTCAGCTGTTCTATCCACTCCGCGAATTTCATAATAGCTAACAGAATCATTTTTTCCTTCGTAAAATTTTAGTTTTTCTATCAATTCTTCTAGATTATTTTTAATACATACATATAAATTTATTAAATCTTCATTATAGTCATTAATAACTGCTTTCTTTGGCTGTAAATGAAATAATACAGCACCTCCACCAACAAATGGTTCATAATACTTTGTATTTTTTTTCTTTGGAAAGTACTCTTGCAATTGAGGTAATAATTGTCTTTTACCACCTGCCCATTTTAATACAGGTTGTAGTATTAAATTCTGTTTTTTTCTCATATTATTACCACCTACACTCTCTAATAAAATTATAACATAAAAAAAGCATTTTTACATACTAGATATATAAAATATGCCTTTCATTACATTTTTATTTCTATATATATTATTTCTTTATCTTTATTAAATTTCCATAGTGATTGCGCTTCTATAAAATCTTTATCTTGAATAAATGATTTATAAAAATTTGTAACTCCGCCAAAATATCTCCCATCAGAACTAATATTATAATCGCATGGATCTTCTCCATTTATTGATAAAGTATATTTCTTTTTACCATCAAGAATTCCTTTGTATTCTGTAGGTATTCTTAGAATTCTCGCTCTAACATCATTTTTAGTAATTCTTTTGATAGTCTCCTCTAAATTATCAAAGTGTTCTATACTTTTATCATCTATTACTTCAAACAAATCATCTAGTTTGTTTTTATTACATAAATAGTTAACATCAAACACCTGATCTCCTAACGATTTACAATATTCTATAATCATACTTCCATTTATCAAAGTTACTGGTTGATTTGGATCTTCAGCTTCACTTTTTGCATCCCTTGTAAAATCACTAGTAGTAATAAAAATTCGTCTTTTTCCTAAACTTTCTCTTGTTCCTTTAAAATTTCTTATTTCAGGGCCAGATACATTACTACCTATATTTTTACATTTTGCTTGAACAATGTATTCAATATCTTTAGTATCCAGTTTATCTATTTCTCTTTTTGTACATCTTAAGTCAATTCCTTTATCACCGCTTTTTGGTGTAACTACCACATCATCAAAACCAAGCCAAGTTAAAAAAATCTTACAAAAACTTTCAAATTTATATTTATCATCATCAAAGTATCTTATAAAATCATTTAATAGTTTAGTATCCATATTTCACCACTCGTTTCATTTATTTGTTTTTATTATACCATATCACTGTTATTTCAACAAAAGTGCTTTTTCTTTAGTTTTCTCAACTACCAGTCATAAAAGAAATGCCTTCCCCCGCACCCCTTGCGGTTCTTTTGTTTTGATTTTTTTTACGATTTATATACTTTTAGTAAAAATAAGGACTATTTCCATCCTACAACTTACAGGCTAGACCTTCGAATTTTTGACCTTTCGTACTCAAGGTCAAAAAAAGGTGAAGAAAGGACTATTAAAGTATTGACATCATTTCCAAAACCATTATTGGGAGTTTACTTATTAGTGCGGGGGAAGTTTTCTCTTTTTTTATTATTTATATTAAAGTTTTCTGATGTAGATAATAATATAGCTATTTTCTCATAAAAGAAAAGAAACTTCAGACTATAAATCTGAAGTTATTTTTTGTATCTTAATAATTTTGAAATTCTTTTCTATATACCTTGAAATAGCCATATTTATCAATAAATTTTATATCATTTAATATATTATTTTGTTTAAAACAGTATTCTGCAATTTTTGTATAATCCGGATAATCATGATCTAAAAAATCTTTAATGTGATTCTTTATATAGTTTATAGCATCATCACTTTCACCTTCAGCAGTATCAAAATCTAAATTATTAAAATATGTTCTTTGCTTATTATATTGAGCAATATAATTAAATTCTATTTTTATTTTTTCTTTCTTATAACTAAGTTCTTTTAATGATGTAATTTCTGCCATCTATTCACCAACTTCATATCCATTTTTTATATCTAGTATTTCTCCCTTTAATAAGGCGTTATTATTTTTTATATTAAAATATCGATAGTCGTATTTTATTTTTCTCTCATATCCTGGAGTAAAATAATGTTCAGAATATCCTTTTTTATCTATATCTTCAACCACTTCTTTTAATTCAAAGTCACACATATCATCCAACATTCCTCTTCCTGCCCCATCAATTATATATGGATAATGATTTCCATTATATTTTTCCATATTTCTAGACTCTAAATATGTAATAATAAATGTTGTAGGTGAACCAAAATCATATTCCATAATCATTTTATTATTATTATCAAAATCAACATCACATAATTTTGTTCTAACAGCATCTTTGAAGTGGCAATCTTCTAATTCTAATGGTTCAATCATACAATCATATCTATCGTTTCCATGCTTAATATCATATAAATGATATGCGAGAGAATCAAAAGTAGCAAGAATAGTATATGCTAAATCAGCAACTGTTCTTCTATCTGTTATTTCAATTTTTCTCCAAATTTTATCTTCTAATCCTTCTATTCCTACTTGAAACGTAAATATCTTAGCCATTCAAATACCTCCTTTAGCTAAAAACCATCATAATAAGTCCCATTATCAAATGCATCCATTTGATCTAGAAAATTTTCCATATTTTCTTTTAGTTCTTTAAATGTATTCTATAGGTACATAATAGTTATTTTCATCTATTGCCTCGATTTCTTTGCATAGGCATAATACTATTCCTGTTCCTCTTTCCATTTCGAATTTATCTACAACATTAAAATTCTTTATTGCTTCACGTCCTGGATTACTACTTTTCTTAATTTCAACTGGATATACTATATTATTATCAATTACTAATAAGTCTATTTCTTTTTGATTGTTATCTCTAAAGAAGTATAGATGCTTTCTTGGATCTATTCCATTATTGGTGTATGACTTTATTATTTCACTTATTACATATGTTTCAAATATAGCTCCACTATATGCGCTTTTTTCTAAAATTGATGCATCTGTATATCCTGTTAAATAGCATGCTAATCCAGTATCCATAAAGTATAATTTTTTACGTTTAATTGCTCTAGATACATTATTGTTTGTATGTGGTTGTAGTAAGTAAACAATACCTGTGTTTTTTAAAATTGATACCCACTCGTCAGCCGTTTTATTATCAATACCAATTTCTGCTCCTACTTCACTTGCATTAAACTCTTGTCCTGTTCTTGCAGCCATCGAAGATATAAATTTTATAAATTTGTTTTCATTTTTGATATTTACTATATCCCTAATATCTCTTTCAATGTACGTTCTAATGTAGTTACTATAATAGTTTTCCACTGGAATTCTATTTCCATATAAATCTGGATAACTCCCTCTAATAATTCTCTCAAATATTTTTGGAGTAGAGACTCTTTTTTTAGACTCTTTATTTTTTAATATTTCTATTTTAGGAATAAATTTATCTTCTTTCAAAGAATTTACTTCTCTATCAGAGAAAGCAAACAAATCAAATATTCCAACTCTACCAGATAATGATTCACTAATATTTTTCATTGTTTGAAATACTTGACTGCCAGTTAAGTAATATAATGTTCCTGTCTTTTTCTTATCTCCAAACATTTCATTTTGTTTAGCTTTATCCACCATTATTTTTATGTAAGAAAGTAACTTTGGCGCATATTGAAATTCATCAATTACTAGTGGGGCTTCGTGAGTTCTCAAAAAAAGTTCTGGATCTTCCTGTGCTTGCATCCTATTAATCATATCATCTAAAGTAACATAATTTAATTTATCCTTTGAATGTTCTTTCATATAATTCAATAAAGTAGTTTTCCCAACTTGTCTTGGACCTGTAATCATTATTACTGGATATTTTCCAATATATTCGTTTAAAGTTATTTCCATTGTTCTATTTATATACGTTGTTGCCATAATCTCACCTCTGCTTATATTATACAATATATTATGATATATTTCTATATATTTTTATACATTTTGGGAATTATATTCCTAATTTGTATAACGTTTATTGTAATCAATTATCATATATATTATAATATTATTTATTGCTATCTCAATTATCGGATTTATTTCTATTAATCTACTATTTAAATGGAATTCTAATAATTTTATTATTGAAGCAGAATGGGATGCTGCTGACGCATTAAATTATTTTGGAACTATTTTAGCTGCAATAATAGGCATTATAGGTGTATATTATTCGATTATGGCTGCACAAAATAATTATAGAGATGACTTAATAAATCAATCATTACCATTCTTTGCTTTAAATATACTCTATAAAAAAAGAAAACATCCAAATAATTGGCTTGAATATTCTTATAGTGATAATGATGAAAAGAAAGAAAAAAGCAATGATGATTGGCAGTATTCAGAAATAAAATTACGTACTATTTACTTTGTTTTTGATAACGGTAGTTTTGTTCCAAATGATGAATTGTCAACGGAACAAATAGACTTAATAAAAAAGGATGGAAATACAATACATAATGGAGATCTTGGAGAAACAATCTTTTCCAAAACACTTATTTTATCTCAACCCTATGAGTTAGAAAATGTTGGAAAAGGTCCAGCAATAAATACTAGAATTGGATTTAATAAATCATCTGTTACAAAAAATGAAAGAAAATATATTAAACCAGAAAATTTGAAAGTAGGAGATTTCTTTTATATTAATATTTTTATAGAAAATATTACTGATTCAGTATTTGGTGAATATGTTTTAGAGGTTAATTATTCTGATATATATGGCAATAATTATTCACAGGAATATAAAATATCCGTTGAAAATAAATCCGATAAATCTTCTTCGTATATATTATCCACAGAATTCGTATCAAATCAAAAAAGTATAAAAAAAGATTAGTGCTTTTTCTTTAGTTTCTGCAACTACCAATAATAAAAGAACCGCCTTCCCCCGCACCCCTTGCGGTTCTTTTTGTTTTGATTTTTTTTACGATTTATATACTTTTAGTAAAAATAAGGACTAAATCCACCCTACAACTTACAGGCTAGACCTTCGAATTTCTTACCTTTCGTACTCCGGGTCAAAAAAAGGTGGAGAAAGGTCTATTAAAGTATTGACATCATCTCAAAAAACAATTAAACTGAATTTACAACTTATAGAAGAGGACGTTATAATACCATTTCTATTACTAGAGAAGGGACTAACTTGATCGAGGCCTACTCTCCAAAACCACTGTTGGGAGTTAGATTCTCTCATTCCCTACCATTTAGAAAATCAAAACACTAACTATTTAGTTAGTGTTTTTTTAATATTTTTTCATCCAAACTATTTATATATTCATTAAAATTCTTAAACGATAATCCTGGTTTGACTTCAAAAAATTCTGTAACTGGCCTTGATTTTCCTTCAGACATTTCAACATAATATTGATTTATTTCTTTAATAGCTATTTCTTCAGAATTGAATTCATAAATACCTATTCTTTCCCAGTCTGGATGCTCTATTTGATATACTTTATCATTTAAATAATATAACACAAAACAGTGCATATGTTCATCTGCTTCTAGATCATTAAAATCTTTACCTTCATATATTCTTGTACAAAACATCTTATTTTGAACGTTAATATTATCTAATAACACATGCATTAAATATACTTGTTCAATGCATGTACCAATTTTATGCTCTAAAACTTCATCAGTAGAAGATGTTCTATATATTTTTCTAAAATCTTTCATAGTTTTTATATGTTCGTTATTATATATATCCAACCACCCGTACTCTATATTATCGTTCATAAAAGTTAATATATCATTAGGGGTTTTTATTTCATTAATTTTCACACTATCACTCCTATATATCTATTCTACCACAATTTTCATAGTATAATAATGCATGAAAGGTTTGTAAAAAAGTTTTATACCCCTATGATTATCATGCCAGTAGAATATTTGCTCTAACTATTTTGTTAGAGTTTTTTAAAATGTAGAATCCGTATTTATAATTATTATCTAATATAAACAAAAAAGAACTACAAATGAGTTCTTTTATTGTTGTTGTCACTTTGAGATAGTTTATAGTAGTCTAATAATGGTATATAATCTACTATTAATGGTGTATTTCTATATTCTTCTACTTTTTTGCTTATATGGAGAGCAAAAAATCCCACAATATGCATTACCTCTTCAAAGTTATTCGTTCTTTTAGCTAAAAAGTAAGTAACTATATCTGATGATTTTGTTGATATTATTTCACCTGAATTTTCATCTTTTAATACACATACATATAGGTTTTCTGGTCGAATAGTGTCTGATGTAAATGAATCTTCTATTTTTTCTTCGTTATAATTATTAAGTGTATCTCCATCAAAAGCTAGATATATTCCATCATCAATCCAAGATTCTACATCATTAGAGGTTTCTAATTTTTGCTTTAGTTCATCACTATAAGTTTCATATAACTCAGGACTTATTCTTCCATCAAGTACTCTCATTAGTATTTCATAAAAAGCTGCAAACATCTCTATAGTTGCTTCCTCACCTACTGAATAATATACTTTTTCTTTCCTAGAATCTAATAATAATTGACTATGAATGCCACACTGAGGTTTTAATCCTTCACTTAATATTGATTCTAATTGATCTATGTTTGTAAAATGGTAACATTTTTTCATATATTACTCCTTTTATTATCATTATACATCTACTCGCGTGTTTTGCAAGCAACTTCATTAGTGCTTACACCCTAGCTTGACAGCCAAAACGAGCAAAACGTTGCTATGTAAGGAATACTCATTTTTGTTTGTTGTATATTTATTTTTATTTTAATGCTTTAACATTTTTTATTTCGGATAAAGCTAATTATTTTCTACTTAAATCAATATTATAGATTCTTGATAGATCAGATATTACTTCGTTAGTAAAGTTTTGTATATAAATATCATGTTCTAAGTTATTAGAGATGTATTTTTTTATGAACTATTGTTTTTAATATAGAATAATTTCTGTTTGTTTTTGATTCTATTAATCTCAATATTACAAGTGAAATAAAGCAAGTTGGAAAATGTGCTTCTATATGTTCTTTATTGTCAATCATAGCTTGTAAAGTAATAAGTATTAAAAAACTCTAAAAGAATTTAGAGCTTTTTCTTCCATTTTTATTTATTGTTTAGTTTGGAAAAAGATATAAATATTTTGATTACTATTTATAGTGATTTATTTTAACTCCTTTAAAACCTGCTATACTTGCTAATAAATACCACAACATAGTTGCTGTTGGCCTTTCCCACCATCCAATACAAAACCACCATAATAATCCATGACTTTTTCTATTAATTTCTAACCAATCAGTTCTTTTTGCCATTACCTAACCTTTTTTTTATTATATCATATATTTTTAATATTTTATTCTTTTCATTATTATACATTCATTTCTCAAAACTAGGTCATAAGCAAATAGTATTTTTGACTCAACATAATCTAAAAATAGATTTTTTGGGGTTCTTTTGCCACAATTTTAGGAAACAGTGCTGTTGCCTCGTAGAATATATCAATTATTAATTCATCTACTTCTTCAACAATAGGTACTCCAAAATCAATTTCACTATTTTCGTATTTGTCTCTAAATTCATTAACTATATCACTTATTTCATATAAAGAATGGTATAAGTCCAATTGGTACCAGCAAAGTTTAAAGGAATGTTATAGTGTTCAGGAAACATCAGCTTCTGTTTGCCTTGTAATTGGTACTATATGTCTTGGTATCATGATTTTGATTAGTATTATATTAGTCATTGCAGGTGCATCAAATAATACTGAATTATTTGATAGTATTGTTCCAATTACTTATATAGTTATTTTTTTAAATATATTAATTGGTTTTCCTTCTATAATTGCCAATAGAATACTACAGAAAACAATTGGTAAGAAAAGAGAAGAATATTTAGATAATGAAGAAAAAAAATGGTTGTTAAAAAACTATAATATTATTAAGTAAAAAGATATTTAAAATATATCACTAGCTTATTGCTAGTGGTTTTTAGTTACTTCTTTTTCTTGATTGTTAGTTAGTCTTTATTTATAATAATCAATTGGAGTGATACTATGTTTAGAATTTCTATTGATGATGTTAAATTAAATATTAAAGATACTGAATTATATGATAAATATTATGAAATGATAAAAAAAATTGGTATAAAAGAATTATTTTTAGATGGAAACTTTCATGGTTTATTAGAATTATCAAGTAATAAATTATTTGAGTATATTCCTGGAGTATGTGAAAATGATGGCATTTATTATTGTTCTGAGTTTTCTTTATATTTTAAGGGTTCTGATTTAAAAATGATTGGTTCTAGACGAGCTTGTTTTGGTAAAAATGCTAATAGAAGAAAATCTAATAAATACTTTAATGAATGCCAAAAGTTAATTGATACTAATAATAAAATTACTGATGGCTACCAATTATTATTGAAAAGATAGTTTTTTAATTAAATTTAGATATTAAAGCACTAACAATTATTGAACTTGTCAAGTAAAAGTGGACACAAAAAAATTATTATTTAAATCCTAGTTGAGTTTTATACTCAACTGGGTTGTTCTTCTTCAGTTAATTTTTTTCTATTACTATATTTAGCTAATGGATTACCAGGCTTCTTTTTATTAATTAATGCCTGTTCGCCAAATTTTAAATATTTTCTTACCCAGTTACCAAGCATTCCTTTAGAAATATCTTCTTCTGATACTTGTTTAAGCGATTTATCCTCATTGATAACTTTTAATCTTTTGACCAACTTCTATTTGGTCCTTGTCTTTTTCTTGGCACTTTAATCATCTTCTTATCTAAATTATACAAAGAAAAAAGTAAACACGTATTTTTTGTGTTCACTTTCATCTTACAACATCACTATTTTTGTTAGTGCTTTTGGATTTATCCATAGTGTTTTTTTATAGCAACGGCTATATCATAAGCTATTTCATTTATATGATCACTATATGGTTTCATAGCTGATGCATTATCATAAAACTCTGTTTCTAGATAGGTAATTGGAATATTTCTATTCATAAAGAAAGAAACATTGTTTAATCCCTGGATAGAGTCAGCTAAACGGCTATGGCCAGTATGTTTTGTTATGGCATTTACTATGTCATTATCGGCTTTCGTACTATATGATTTATTTTTCTTACATAGCAATGTTCCTTTACCTGTATGGCTTTGGGTAGCATTAAAATGAACTTCTAAGACAAAGGAATAATTATTCCAGTTATATTTTCTAAATATCTCTGAATTATTTCTGCTTTCTATAAAGAAAGACTTATTCATTTGATCATAATTTCCAGCTAATAAAGCATTGGCTATATCGTTTTTAACTCCTAAATTATCTAAGTTTTTCTTTATAAGCTTAACTAGTTTTCTTGTTTCATCTTCTTCGGCGTATCCTGATACTGTTTTTCCTCTACAATCGCTATATTGACTGCAATAATTAGGATATGAGTGCCCTGCAATTAGAAGGATTGGTCCTTTGCCATTTGAACTGGAACTTTGAGATATGTTACTACTACTGTTATTACTATCATCATTGCTATTGGAATTACTATCATTTGAATCATTACTTGTATCACCAAATATAAAATTCCATTTTTTTTCTTTTTTTTCTTTTCCTTTTTCATAACGATCTGGATTGGTAAATATGCTAACTCTTTCTTTTTCTTCTTCTTTATTTTTATTAGAAATAGCTGTATTATTTCTGGAAATTGAAGCTATATTCTTAGAAGCTTTTAAACAACTTTTAATGCTAAAATTATTTGGCAATATGTTTAAAACTGCACTCATAAATGTTGGTATGAAAAATATAATAACAGTTGCTATTACTGAATTCCTTAGTTTATTTTTTAATTTTTTTTCATCTGGATTAGCCATTATCTGAAACAGAGTTATAGTGGCCATTAGAATTAGTATTATTGGTACTATTATATGTATTAAGTCTATGATATTACTGGCGGTAGATAGTATTCTTGCCAAACCATAGTCTTGGCAACAAGAACTTATTAAATTGTCACAATTCAATATTTGCATTCCATACACCTCTTAAGTAACTATAAAATGAAAACTCTTTTCATCAAAATATTTTTCTTCTCCATATTCTGAGATATTATTAAAATACTTATATATCTCCAAGTGATTATTATTTATATAATAATTATTGTCTTCTAATAAGTTATTTAAATTTTTGTTTTCCAAAAAAGTTTTAAAACTATATTGTTCTTCTGTAAAATACTTTTTATCAATTAAATCATAATACATATTTAAATACTTATTGTACAAATAATATTCCATGTCTTTATTGGTAATCTTAAATCTTTTTAATATTTCATCATCTGTTAATAATTTTAGTTTTTTTAATTCTATATTATATGATTTATATAATAAATTATAGTTATCACTTTCTGGTTGGATTATATGGGCTGTTATAATGATAGATAAGATACTATCACTTACACTATAATTATAATCAAAACCATCAGGTGAAAAAACTAAATAGTATTCATATAAAGAAGCAATTTCTTGATTTATTTTTTTTATAGAATCTCCTGTGAGATTAATATAAGGTACTTTATCATTTCCAGTATTTTCTTTATTATAAACGATATCATAGTTTTGATTTTCTAGTAACTTAGAATAATTATATTTCTTATTATTTAACAAGTATATAAACGTACTTAATAAAACTAGAGTAATTACTACAATAATAATTATTATCTTCTTATTTTTTTCCATACTAATTACCTCATTTTAATTATAACAGAAAAAAAATTATAATACTAGTATGCTTATATTAAAAAAGATTTAGAATTTTTCTAAATCTTTTTATAGAGATTCTTGATTTATTATATTATGACTTATTTTATTCTTACTTAGCCAATATAATAAAACATTTCCTATTATTAAAATAGAGCTCTGAGGATCTAAGCCAATTAATGGTTCATCTAATATCCAAACATTTGGATTATGTACTAAAGCCCCATTACCATCATTTTTTGCCTTGTTCCATGAGAATAGCCTTGCATTGTTTTATCTAATACATCTTCTAGATGAAATTTTCTACTTAGTTCTTTTATTCTTTTGATTCTTTTTTCTTTTGGTACTTTATATATATCTGATATTAGATGAATATATTCAATTCCTGTTAGTCTTAAAAACATATCTGGATTATCAGCCATATAACCTATCATTTGTTTTGCTTCAACAGGTTCTTTTTCAATATCCTTGCCATTGATTTGGATAGTTCCTGAATCTGGTTTTAGAATTCCTGTCATCATTTTGATTAAAGTTGTTTTTCCTGCTCCATTCAGACCAATAAAACCTATTATTTTCCCTTCTTCTAGAGTTAGGCTAACATCATCTATAACTTTATTATCTTTATTAAAAGTTTTTGGAACATGGTCTATTATTATTATATTATTATCCTTTCATTTTTTTATTTCTATCAAAAATATATCATATAGTAATGATGATTGTATTTCTTTAATTTTTTATTGTTTTTCGATAATTTTATATTGACATTCGAAAAAGAATGCTATAATATAATTACAAGTGGAGGTATTTTATGAAAAAAATTGGAATTATATTAAAATTAGTATTAATTATAGGATTAGTAGTAGCAATCCCTTTTGTTATTATTTCACCTTTTTGGTTGGAACATACTAGGAGTGTTATATATTCTATGTTTATAATTTATCCGAATAGTTTACTTATGATTGGAATTACTATTCAGTTTATTAAATTATTTCAATCTCTAGAAAAAAACAATCCCTTTAATTATGAGAATGTTAAGACTTTAAAAAAAGCAAGTATTATTTCTTTAGCTATGAGTATTTTATGGGTTATTGATTTGCTTCTTATGATCTTTATGATTGGTAATACATATATAAACTATATTATTGTATTAGTATTTTTAGCTGTTCTATTCTTGGGAGTTGCCATTGCTTTATATATATTATCTGAGTTATTTAGACAAGCTACTGATTATAAAGAAGAAAATGACTTAACTATTTAGGAGGTTGCATATGATTATTGTTAATTTAAATGTAATGATGGCTAAAAGAAGAATTTCTTCACAAGAGTTAGCTGAAAAAATAGGAATAACTCAAGCTAATCTATCAATTCTTAAGACTGGAAAAGGTAAAGCTATTCGTTTTTCTACTTTGAATAAATTATGTGAAGTATTAGAATGTAAACCAGCTGATTTATTAGATTATGAAAGGGGTGATGGAAATGATTAATTTAATTTTTTCTATTTTGATTTTATCTTTTTATCATTCTTTCTTGTTCTATCATAATCAACTTGGTTTCAATATCTTATTGTTTATTATTCCCTTATTAATATTTTTATACAATGTATTTTTTATATTTGATAGAAAGAGAATGATTCATAACCGATTTGGATTATTATTCTTAATTCCTATTATTTTGCTTTCTATTTCATATTTTATTTATGATAATTATTTCTTTCAATGGTTTAATATTATTATTATTACTTTAACTTTTTTCCTTATGTATTTGTTTACAATTAAACCAACATCTTATTTTAGTACTTTTTTGAGTAATTTGTGGAAAATAGCTTTTTATCCTTTTTCTTATTTTGAAAAGTATTATAAACTAGCTACTGAAGCTATTTCTTCTTTTTTAAAATTATCTGATTTTGGAAAAAGAAAAATGAAATCTATTATTGTTGTTTTACCTATTATTATTATTGTTTTTTTATTACTATCAAGTGCTGATGTGATTTTTAGTAGTATTTTTGATCACTTTTTTAAGTTATTTAAAGGATTATCTTTTGATAATATTTTTTCAAGAGGGATTCAAATTGCTATTATTTTTACTTATTTAGGTTCTTCTATCTACTATATTTTATATGTATTTACAAAAGAAAAAGAAAAACAGAGTAAGGAAGATAAGAAGATAGATCATTATACAATAAAGATATTATTAATTTCTTTAAATGTTTTATATGTTATATTTGATTTTATCCAAATTCGTTCTTTAATCTTTCATCAAGGATTAAAGCATATACATTATGCTGAATATGCTAGAAGTGGTTTTTTTCAATTAATGTTTATTTCTCTTATTAATATAATTATTTTATTATTATCTAAGAAGGCTGATAAAGATACTAATTTTAATAAAATGATGAGTTCTATAATGATATTTTTAACTTTTATTATTATTATTTCTTCTTTTATGAGAATGTATATGTATGAATCTGCTTATGGATATACTTTATTAAGATTATTAGTATATATAATATTGATTACGGAAGCTATCTTATTAATTCCTACTTTTATCTATGTCCTTAATCCTAAAATAAATATTTTAAAATATTATATTGTTATTGTTTATATAGTCTATACTCTTCTTTCTTTATCACCAGTAGATTCATTTATTGCTAAGAATAATGTTGAACGCTATTATAAAAAAGGAAAGATAGATGTCTATTATTTACTTAATTCTTCTACTGATAATATTCCAATCTTATGTGATCTATATCAAGATGAGAATATTGAACAAAAAGAATTGTTAAGAAGTTATTTACAAAATACTTATAATGAAATAAAAAATGATTCTTTAGTGGAATTTAATCTATCTAGAAATCGGGCTGTTAAGGAAATTGAAAAAGTAATTACCAAATAAAGAAAAGGATAATTTGATATATTTTTCTTTACACGGATATTTCTAATACTATTTACTTTTTTAACTATTCTTAATAAAATATTGTTAGATATTATTATAAAAGGAAAAGATTAGAATGATAGGTCATTTTTTGATTAGTTTGTTATTAACTATTATTATAGAATTATGTGTGGCTATTTGTTTAAATATTACAGAGGCACGTTATTTAAAAAGAATTATATGGATTAATTGTATTACTAATTTTTCTATTTATGGAATTGTTTATTCTTTAAGTTCAGTTTTTTCATATTCTATTCTTTACTATTTAATAGTTCCTATATTAGAAGTAGTTGTCTTTATAGTAGAAGGTTATTATTATAAGAAAACAATTCAGCCTAAAATTAACCCTTTTTTGATATCTTTTATTCTTAATATTGCTTCCTATGGGTGTAGCTTAATTTATACTATATTATTTATAAAATAAGAATTCCTCATTTGAGGAATTCTTTTATTTTGTCCATCTTATTATTTGATATAGATATAAACCAGCATTATTTGATGCTGAATACTCAAACATAGTAGAGCATTGCCTCTTATTTTGACATTTTCCTGTAAAACGATGTCCACCATCAAATACAATAGCAGATCCTTCTTTCTGGTTTACAGAATAAATTGTAAATGTATGAATATGTGTTCCTATTATATCTCCTGGAATAATATAACCTTTTTGAATGGCTGTTTTTACTGACATAGAGCCATCAAATTTTAATTCCTTTGTATACATTTTCATTTTATCCGTATAATTCTTGAAGCCACCGGTGTTATAAGAATAGAAATCTACATATTCTCCTATAATTTCTCTCATACTCCATTGTGATGGTCTATTACAACTAATATGAATAGTTTTTCCGGCCTTAGCAACATCTATTGCTTCTTTCCATGATCTTGGTGTATCTTGAGCATAATAGACTGAGGCATTATGTTTTAAAATTGTATCATTTAAAATTTTAGAATTGTTGTATAAACTAGTTATGTATTTTGAACAATATGTTAATTTACTACAATCTCCATTTACATTGGCACTTGATCCTTTTTCATATTTGTCAGGATTTGTAAAAATTGTTTTGGTTTTTTCAGAGTCATCACCATAGGGATTTTTATACTTTGTATTGATAACAATTCCACTATTAGCACTTTTCCAACAGGCACTTATATTATTGTCAGTCAATTGCATAGCAACATTTACTAACAAAGGTATAAAGAATAGTATTATT
>CACZFH010000019.1 GCA_902780395.1 uncultured Erysipelotrichaceae bacterium | reverse complement strand
AAAAATCAAAAATAAACTAAAAACTACACCGATAAATTATCGATGTAGTCATGTTTAGAACTTTTTATTTAATGTAGAAATTTATCAAACCAGTTCTTAATGCTTTTTTTTTGGCTTTCTATTTTATAGTATTTAATTTCTGTAGGATCTTAACAGTTGCGTATGTATCTAGCTCACAATATTTTAGCATATTGTGTCTTAATTCTTCTTGTTCTTCTCTAGACTTTGTCCTAAGTGATAGAAAAGCTTCACTAGCCTCATCTCCTTTATGAACTTGATTTAAGTTATGATAATCTAATGATGGGTCATTGGGGAATAAGGCTGGTAGTACTTCTTTAATAGATGAGCTACCACCCATTTCTTTGACATAATACTCTTGATCCCTAAAAATTGGATATAAATCTTTTATATTACTTGCGATATTTAATAGATGAGTCCTATATTCTGGAAATAAAGCAGCCATCTCTTTTAGTCTAGTGATTTCAAATGATTGATTGTAGACGATTACACAGGAGTTCATAGGGATGTCTTCACATAATTTTTTACATAGTCCACGCATAGGATTTCCATTATAATCGTCACTTAAAAATTCTTTATGATATAATTCTTTATTTTCTTCTAAATAGTAATGTAAGCTATATTGAAAGCAAATTTGCTGATATGGATGAGTTCCATCTATTTCTGGGATAGCTACTTGATATGATTCAAAATCTAAAAAATATAAAGGATAAGTAAGGGTGCTTAAGAATGATTTTATACTATCTTTATCTATTTTAGGACCTAAATTATTTAATTCTGAACTCATTTGGAGATTGGCTTTAGGATTAATTCCTCCCTCTGATAGAATATCACTATAAGATATTTTATTTTGATAGTAAAATTCTAATTTTTTGGTAAATGTTGTTTTCCAACCAACATCGAAAATATTAGGGGTTGGAAGATTTCTTGTACAATATTGAAAATATGGACAATCATATGATACTTTCTTATTATTTTTGCAATTAACTGATAAATCAATATCTGGTTCTTGACTATTGTTTATAGTCATTTCTAATTTTTTTATATTTTCTTCTATTTCTTCCATTGGTCGAGGTGTTATTTCTTCTATTTTAAAAAAAGAATCTCTATCTACTTCTCCTTTTTTTATATATTTGTTATTAACATATACTAAATAACTTTTTTTGACATTTAACCCCAATTTTTTTAATATCCATGTTTGATATGATAGATCATCTATATATATTTCATTTTTTTGAGTGGAAGATTTTACTTCATAGATTTCTACTCCATCTTCATCGTTTTTTAATATGTCTACTGAACAAAAATTATTAAGATAACTAAAGGAAGCTTCACATATAATATTTGGTTTTTTAGCCAGATATTTTTTTGTTTCTTGAATCATTTTTTCTTTATTATCATTATTCTCTATTAAAATATAATTACCAAAGAGTCCTCTAGCAAATTCTCCTACTTTATTTCCATTCTCTATTATGACATCATTATCTAGCTCTTTGGCTACTTCTTCTTTGTAGCAAGAAAGCCATAATTCTTTTTGACATCTAATTCCTACACAATATCTTGACTTCGATAAATTCATAATATCACCTATCTCAATTATATCATATACATATTATTCTTCTTAGAAAAGAATAATCGTAAACAAAAGGATGTTCTTATTAAAGTTATCCCATATTCCAGAGTAATTATCAACACTATGCTCTTTTATCATTTCAAATAAGCAATCATCAATTTTTTCAAATTTATGGGGTTTTATGATATTTTTTACTTTGATCTACTACTGTCAAGGAAATTATTGGAGGTGTATTATTTGGTAAATCCTGATTTAAGACTATTTTATCTCTTAGAATATTGTTGATATTAAACTTTTTTTCTTGATTTATCATATCTAAGTCAAAATATAGTAAACATTTTAAATCTTGAATGATAGTTTTTTTTAAAAAAGAAGAAATAGTAATGTCATAAGATTCTTTGTCATTTTCTAGGGTTATAGTAAGATTCTTCATTACTACTTCATTATTGTTATTCATACTACTCACCTTATCTTTTTTTATTATATCATTATTATTAATCGTTATACTTTTTTGATGATATAATTAACATAAGAGGTGATTAGGTGAGTAAATTTGTATTTCAAGAAGATTCTATAAGATGTCCTTTTCCAAATAATATGAATGAAGATATTAATTTAAAAGAGTATTATGAATACTACTTAAGTAATAAGCTGTCAGAAGAGGAAACAAGATACTTTTTAAATTATTTATTAGCTAATGTAAAAATAGAGAGTGTTAGAAATTATACTGATTTAATATATAGTTACATAATAAATAAAAATAATATAAGTGCTGATGAAATGATATTCATAGCTCATTTTACTATGTTTTTATGTACTGAAAAAATGAAGTATGATGAAAATGGAAATATCAAAGATGGCTATAAGGATATGGATATTCCTCCTTTAATTATTTGTAATTATTTGGATGATGATGAATTAGGATCTTATGGTATGCTTGGTAAAGTATTATTGAATGGAGAGAAATTAACTTGTAATTCTTCTTTTGAAATAATGACTTTTATTAATGTCATATGTCATGAAATGAGACATTATCAACAAGATTATGAACTAAGTAATGGATTATTAACAGCACGGGCCTTTTCATACTTTTTAGAAACGATTACTCCAGATTATGATAATAATAGAGAAAAACACGCTAGATGTAATTATTGGTTTTCTCCTATTGAGATGGATGCTGATGAATTTAGCTATGAAGAAACATTAGAAATTTATAAAAAATATGCACCTAAAAAAAAGTCGGAGATTGATATATTATCTAAAAAAGCTGTTTCTATTAAAGAAAATAAAGCCATTGCTTATGCTTATAGTTCAGATATGAAACTATTTATTACCGATGATTATGACTTTATAAAGTTAATGGGTTATATTGATTATTTAAATAATGATCAAGATGTAAGATCAATGGCTTATTTATTTATTGATGAATTAATATCATACGGAATCATACCAAATATTTTTTTAAAAACTTCTGATAATAAACTCTCTTTATTACCAGAAGAAGAACTATTAAAAAAATATATGGAAGCTGGAGAAGAACAAAAAGAAGTATTTGCTCTTGTTTTACGATATTTATATACTACTAATAATAATCATATGATTAACAATTTTAGCTCTGCAAAGATTGAATTTATCAATTATGAATTAGAAAAAGAAAAGGGTTTTATAGAGTCTATTAAAAGAATAGAAAGCAATCCTTTACTAATTATTAGGGGAGATAGAGAAACTATTATTAATCATATCTTATCTGAAATACGTGAAATTCGATTAAGTAGATTGAAAGTGTATGAAGAATATCTTAAATCAATTGATAAAAATACTTATTATGAAATTAAATCTATTATTAATGAATATACTGAATTAATTCAAACAAATAATACTGATGAGTTATATAATATGCTCAGTGATTTTGAGAGAAATGATAATACTATTATAAATGACAAATATTATAAATAAAAAAGCATTTAATGCTTTTTTATTGTGTTATTAGTTTTTGGCCTACAGATAAAAGATTAGTTGTCAGATTATTTAATTTCTTTAATTCTTCTACAGATAATCCATTTTTTTTAGCAACAGACCATAGAGTATCTCCTTTTTGAACAATATAAATATCTTTTTCTGAGGAAGGAATAATTAATTCTTGTCCTATTTGCAATGTCAAATTATCTAATTGATTAATCTCTATTAATTCTTTTATTGGGATATTATATTTCTTTGATATTCCCCATAGACTATCCCCCTTTGCTACTATGTAGGTTTGATTATTATCTGGTGATTTATTGTCATCTATAATTAGTACTTGTCCTACTTGAAGAATATCACTTGAAATATCATTTAATTCTTTTAATTCTTCTATTTTCATTTGAAATTTTTTACTAATAGAGTAAAGTGTGTCTCCTTTTTGAACAACGTAATATTCTTCTTCTGGATTATCTTTTTCATTTAAGTAAAGTATTTGTCCAATAGATAAGTTATTATTATCTAGTTTATTTATCTTTTTTATTGTTTCTATTGGAATATTCATTTTTTTTGATATAGAGTAGAGAGTATCTCCTTTTTGAACAATATATGAGTCTTTAGCTTGTTCCTCTTTAGGAGGCTTATAAGGATAATTTAAGTATTCTGCAATAGCTTGAACTACTCCTTCTACATATTCTTCTATATTTTTGTCTAATTTTATTGAATCAGCTTTATTATCTATAAAACCATATTCTACTAGCAGAGGTGTTGTATTACCGGTTTCTCTTAAGATATAATAATAATCTAAATTAGGATTTTCTGGTAATCTCCTTTGATAGATTTTTCTAGGAATTTGCCCCTTTTCTTCAATATTATTTAGTATTTTTTCGGCTAAAATAGAATTATTCTTCAGTGCATAAACTACTTCTGCTCCTTCACCACCTCGCATAGGTCAAAATGTAACTATTTTATTTTCAGTCTTGAAAGTGTGAAAAATTGTCACGGTTCCGACTTTATATTTCAAACTCAATTGGTGACAAATTGTCTCCAGTTAATTCATCTTATATTTTTCAGTTGGTGACAAATTGTAACCAACTGACTCTTTTTTATATCATTCCATTATTTTTTACTCTTTTTATTCTTCATTAAATTTTCTATAACATATTCATGAAGTTTTGGCATTGTAATTAGTAAATAATCATAACGATCTAAATACATAAAAATTTCAGAAGAGTCACCTCTACTATAATATCCAGGTTCAACTTTTTTACTTTCTTTTATAGTGCCATTAAAAAATTTAACAAAATTTGAATTGCATTTATCAATTCTATTTAAATATTCTTTTGCTTTCTTATCATTTCCAAGCTTATAATATAGAGCAAATAAAGGGAATATCATTTCTAAATCTTCTTCTGGATATTTTTTATATAATTTCAACATATCGTTTTCCTTTTCTAATGTTGCATATATTGCCATTAATAAATATCTAGCACCCATATTATCATTCTCATTTAATCTTAAAACTTCTCTACATACATTTTCTGCTTGACTTATTTTTCCTTCTTCTAGTAAATACTCTGCTTTAATAACCAATCCTCTAATGTATGGTCTTGTTTCAAATATTCCATAAAAATGTCCAATATTTTCTTTATCAAAATATTTTTCTTTTATTAATCTGTTTTTTTCAAATTCTAAACCATCATCTAAAAGTTTCATTCTTCTTATTCCATTTTCTTCTAAATCACATTGAAATAAAATTGCGTCAAAACATTCCTTTGATTTTTCATATGCTTTTTTAGCTAACTTTATAGCTTCTTTTTCAGTTTTTGCATTTTGTGCCTCTTCTAATATTTCATATGCATCATCTAGAGGTGTATTTTCATATTCTATTTCTCCATTATTATACATTTTTATAAACTCTTGTAATTTTTCATTTGCTTCATCAATATTTTCAACATTATTATTCTTTAAAAATTCTTGTAACATATTATTAAATTTATTATCCATTTACTCCACCTACTACTTTCTTTTTTTAACAATCTTTTTCATATTCTATTTTATTATCGTTGCACCATTCTTCAGCAATTTTCTTATATTCATTATCTCGAAATATATACCAATCATCCGTTATGCTATTATAATCAGTTATTTCTCTAAATCTATAAAAGGCACCTTTTCCTCTAGTTGCATTAAATAATTCGTTTCTTAATGAATTATTACTTATATTACTAATAAAGTCTTGCATAATATCATAGTCATTTTTAGTATAAAAATTAAACATACTAATAATATCATCATTAAATTCATCTTCTTCAGTATATGTTGATCCTTCTTCATTGAAATCAAAATGCCACAATATTTCATTTGTTTTGATATTAAAATAACAACTTGTTTCCATACTAACATCATATAATGCATCTCTTACTTGAGATAATTTAATCATTTTTACATCACCTACTACTTTATTTCTATAATATATAATTTTCCATAAGTGTTACACTTTGTAACGGTTTAAATACATCATTTTAAAACTCTTTACTTAATAGAAAATCAATTAAATTTAGATGAATGATTCCATCACGAGATAAATCTATTTTATCAAGAGAAATAACATATTTTGGATAATTATCTTCTATAGACTTATATGCTCCAAATTCTCTTTCTATGGTATTATCGTTGCCTTCCATTTCATAAGTTACTTGGATATATTTAATATTTCCATCTTTCTTTGCTAAAAAGTCAACTTCACCATTTTTAGTTTTACCAATATATACTTCGTAGTTTCTGTTTATTAACTCATTATAAACAATATTTTCTAAAACAACATAACTTTTAAATTCTGGATTATTATTTTTTATTTGAGCAATTCCTAAATCAGTAGCATAATACTTATTTAATGTTTTTAATACACCTTTACCAGCAATATCATATCTATATACCTTTTTAAGTATTAATGCTTTACATAACGCATCTATATAATTATAAAGTGTTTCATTAGATATTTTCTTATTTTCTTTATCCAAATATTTTATAATATTATCGGCAGAGAATTCACGACCAGCAGTTTCAATTAAATATTGTAATATCATATCAAATAAAACTGTATCCTTTAAATTTAATCTTTTTACAACATCTCTTAAAATAATAGAATCATATACACTATGAAGATAATTTTTTATATCTATCTCATTTGTAAATTCACATCTATTAGGAAGTCCTCCCCATTTAGCATAGTCCCAAAAAGTATTTAAGTCATTTCCATCTTTTTTTGTTAAAGAAACATATTCCTTATAAGATAAAGGATTAATATTAAATAAAACATATCTACCTGATAAAACTGATGATAACTCATCAGATAACATTTTACTATTAGAACCAGTTAAAAATATACTTATATTTTTTATTGAAGCACGTAGTGAATTAACAACTTTTTCAAAATTATCCACGTTCTGAATTTCGTCTAAAAATAAATAATATATTTTATTATCTTTAATTTTATCTTTTATATATTTATTTAGTTTTTTATAATCTAATAAATCTTCAAATTCTATAAATTCAAAATTAATAAATATAATATGTTCTTCATCTATTTTTCTTTTATCTTTTAATTCATCTATTATTTGATTTAAAATAACTGATTTTCCACATCTTCTTATACCAACCAATATTTTAATTAAATCTGAATCATAGAATCCTCTAATTTTAGATAAATAATCTTCTCTTAAAAGCATATAAATCACCTCTCTATACATTATATATCATTTTGATATTTTTGTAAAGTTATTACGCTCAATCGTAATAACTTTTTATTTTTTAAAATTATTACGTCAATATTATAATTTGCTTAAAATTAAAATATATTATTTAAAATTTTTTTAACTTTGTCGCCACTTGCGACAAAGTTAGTTTTTTTAAATATTAATAGAATCAAAGCAATAATTATTATTCCTTCAAATTTAACATTGCAACTTCTTTCCAAATTGGTTAGAAACCTTTCATATCTTTTGAACCATTAGTCAGAAAGTTTAATTATCCCACTTCCATTCAAGTTGGTGGGAAGTTAGGAAATATTGCACTAACTTTGGCCCAACTTGGGCCAAAGTTAATTAATCATTCATATTAGTAACTTGTACCCAATCTGGTCACAAGTTTGTTATAACATTTATATTCAATAATTTTACACATAATTTCTTTGTATTTTCGCCTCTATATGTACGAAGTTAGTAATAAACTAACTTCAATTAATCAATATCATTTAATAAACTGAATTTATAAAATATTTCAACATTTCTATCTTTATCAATTACTATCTTATCAATGATAGATTGTAATAATTCTCTACTTGGATTATCTAGATTTACTAAGTTCTTAATTTTATCTTCATAGTTTTTCATTTCTTTTGTAGACTCTTTTTTCTTTATATCTACTGCTTGTAATTCTTCTATTCTAGATTTAGATTGATTTAATAATATTTCTGTTTCTCTTGATAATCTTTTATAAGTATCCTCTGAAATATTACCTTTAAATTTATCATCATATAGCATATCAATTTTAGCATTGTATTCTTTAATTTTTTTATTCAAAAAATTAATTTCTTCCGTTGTACTTTCTTTAGAAGTATTTTTATCATTTATAAGTTGTGCTAATGATTTAACGTCAATCTCATCTAAATATTTCTTACAAGTACTTTTAATAGTACTTAGTAATGCTTCTTCTAATTTATCATAAGGCATAAAATGTGGATAACATAAATGTCTTCTAGGATCTCTTGAATATTTATTACAATTAACAGTCCAATAATCATGATTTTTTCGGTAAGTAACCGTTAAAGTATTACCACATTCCTGACAATAAATAAGATTTTCAAATAATCTTTTTTCTCTATCAGTTTGTGTTTTCTGCTTTCTTTTAACATTACTTTGAACTTTATTAAAAACTTCTTTACTAACTAATGGTTCATGAGTATTCTCTACAATTATCCATGATTCTTTATTAAGAGCAACTTTCTTTTGAGATTTATATGATAATTTAGTTTGGACATTTTGTACCATATCACCTGTATACATTTGATTTTTTAGTATTTTCTTTACTGATGAAACAGTCCATATAGGATTGAATT
The DNA here is from genome assembly GCA_902780395.1 of uncultured Erysipelotrichaceae bacterium. GTDB lineage: Bacteria > Bacillota_I > Bacilli_A > RF39 > UBA660 > UBA3789. The sequence continues at coordinate 44,445 of CACZFH010000019.1, read as the reverse complement.
TTTGTTTTGAACCTTCTTTCTTTTTGTATAAACTTGGTGTAGGATATTTACAATCATTAAGATAACTTGCAATATCACTTACACTTACACCATCATTTGCCATTTCAAATATCTTTTTAACAATAAAGGCAGTATCAGGATTAGGTAATAAATGCCCTTTATCATCTGGGTCTCTCATATAACCAAAGCTAGGCTCACTTCCAATAAATTTTCCATCTTCTTTCTTATTTCTTAAAATAGAACGTATCTTTTTAGAATTATCTCTACTTGTCATATCATTAAATACTGATTTAAAAGGTATCATTTCATTACCAACATTATTTAAAAAAGTATCTACTTGATCAAGTACAGCAATATATCTAACTTTTTTTAAAAGAAAATACTCATCTACATAATAACCACAAGTAACATAATTTCTACCAAGTCTAGATAAATCTTTTGTTATAACACAGTTTATTCTACCATTTTCAATATCTTCAAGTAACCTTTTAAATCCAGGTCTATCAAAATTAGTACCAGTAAATCCATCATCAATATATTCATCGACAAAGGTAAATTCATTTTGTTTTACAAAACTCATTAATAAATTTCTTTGATTAATAATACTTTCACTTTCTGATTCATAACTTTTATCAGAATCTGCTTCAGATAATCTTATATATAATCCTACTCTATAGTAACTAGGGTGTTGTAATATAGTGTTATACACGGCTTCTACTCCTTTCTTTTGTATAACATTTAAAGCCTGATTTGAGTCTACCATTAAAATAGACATATAACAAATCTACGATTTTATTAAAACACATTTTATATATCCAATTATCAAATCATTAATAGTAGAATTATCATCTTTTTCAAAGGTTTCTTTAATATTAAACATATTTCACCTCTTAAAAAATTCTATGATAATTTTTCCCATAATATTTTTATTCCTCCTCTTTTTTAAATTCCATTAATAATTTATTCATTTCTTTAAGTTCTTCATCAGTTGGTGTTTCACTTTTAATTAGTTGTCCATTCCAATATTCATTACCACACTCATCTTTGTAATATATTTTATTTATATTACTTTTATTATATTGTTTAAAGTTTGGTTGAATACTAGAATTAAAGTTTTCTTTAATCCCCTGTATCTTATTCTTTAATACATGGTCAAGTGTAATTGTACGTTTAGAATTATTAGTACTATCTTTTTCATAATTCAAATTAATATAATTTAAAGAGGCAAGATGATTAATACTTTTAGATATTGTTTGTTTACTATATCCATGAATATTCATAAAATAACTATTTGTAGCCCAACAATATCCTTTATTCTTACACAAAGAAATTATGTGCAGTAATAATAACTTTTCTAAAGATGATATTCTACTATCACTTAATACCGATATTGGTATAATTGGATTTATAAATTCTTCCATAGTATCCGTTCTATAGAATCATACATAAAATATATCTTTATAAAAGTGCACTTTTACATAATACTTCTCCTAGGTGTTTTCATCTTACATTAAATAAAAATTAAAAGATATTGTACAAAAAAGAAAAAAGGAGTACAAACTGTACTCCCATAAGAATATTACTTTTTATAATTTATCAACTTATCTTTGTTTTTATTTATAAATTCCATTAATGTACCATTTTTATATGCATCAAATATTTTTCTTTCATATTTTAGTTGTTCAACTCTTTGAATTTTTACGTGAAAAGCATAATTCTTTTTATTCTTATCTATTACTTCCTTTATATGTTCCCTGTTCTTTTTTGTTGATGATGGTTCTACATATTCTATTGTATTAAACATCCCATTCAAAGAAATAAAACATTTCCACTTTTTAATGTATTCAAATTCATTTTTAGGTTCACCCATTGAAATAAACTTATTAAACAGTTTATTCATTTTTGAATGCATCTTTTTTGAAGCTCTTACGCAATATCTTTTAACTGTTAATCCTGTAATTAACGGTAATATTAATTGCTCATTTGGCCCTAATTCTTTTTCAATGTCAATTATCTTAATTTTTTTCTCGCTAATTGAATGATTATAATCTTTTAAGATACTACTAACTTCAGCAACTAAATCATTAGGATCAAAAGTACTATCCTTATAAGAAAATGATAAATCATCAACATATGTACTAAATCTACAATTATATTTTATAGCCACATTATTTATTTTATCAAACATTTCCTTATAAGATAGAAAGCTGACTATAGGACTAGTTGGATATCCCTGTGGAATAATCCTCGCTCCAGTAGATGAAGAATCAATAGGCACAGTAACAATTTTTGCCATCCTATCTGCAACATCACTTTCATAAACAATTATATTGCCATCTTTATCTTTTTTCTCTTTTACCATATGTAATCCAGACTCTTTAGCAAAAAAATTCTTAATTTGTTTAAATTTACAATTTGGAAAAAAGCTATTTATATCTAATAAAATAAATTTTGTGTTACCTATATGATATAAAGCATTTCTTTTATAATCGCTTTCTTTTTTCGAAAATAAATACTCTGGCATTTTTATTTGTGATAAATAAAAACATATTTGCCTTAATACTTTTTTATGCTTATCACAACTATCACTAAATTCTCTATACTTGCTTGGTGAATAATCAGTTGGTTTTTTATCAAATATCTCTTTAGTTACCTTAGATTGATAGAATGTTCTTTTTTTATTTAGAAAATGATGATCAGGATTTCTTATCTCTTTTGTATGTACTTTTAAATCTTTATTTGATAATAATTTAGCTAATTTTCTTTTACTATAACATGCATATAAACTATTTTTATAAACTGTATTTGTTCTCATATTGTCACCTCTAAAAAAGGAAAAAGCGCTAAATGCGCTTCAACGGTTAATTAAAAGACAATACTTCGCTCGTTATGAGAATGCCACCTTATTATTAAAATTTGATTTATTTGAACGAATCTTATAAACAATATACATAATAATTGCTAGACTTTGAAATACTCCAAAATCATAATAACCCATAATAAGTATAAATACTATTATAGAATCAAATGGCTTTATCATTTTTGATTTATTTCGTAAAGAGATAATAATCTCATTTACTTTTTTGCTCATATTTTTTCTCACTTTTTTCACCTCCTATTTAATTTTTAAAAATAAATAAAAGGTGACACGACCGATGTTTTAATTAACCTCTTCGCATTTAGCTTTCCAGTGGTATGATGGAATAATGTTTGTAGGTGCTGAGACAGCTTGACTGGCTCAGCACCACAAACATCCAGCATAGCATTTATTTGCTTGCAAATCTCCCAACGTCCCATAAATTTGAGCACACAGTATTATTTCAACTGCCATTATTAGTTGTAATTATCCAGTTATTGCCTGCTTTCAAATTACAATAGGTATTATATCATACTTCCTCGGTTAAATAAATAAATTTATAATTTTTTTATTAAATTAGATATTTGAGTATTATTTATTTGTACTCTGAACTTAACATCATAACCATCTTCTTTTAATTGCTCAAAAAATCTTTCAGCACATTTAATTTTATATTTTTGATCAGATGGAATATCTTCTTCTGTTTTATAATCCTTCGTTTCTATAACTAAATTAATTTCTTTAATATCATTATCTCTTTTAATAACATACATAAAGTCAGGACTATAACTAGTACCATCAATAAGAGGTATTCTAATACTTCTTGAAGGTATTTTACCAAAAACAATTACCTCATCATTATCAAGCATTATATTTTTCTTTTCAAGTTCAGAGTCATATAAACAAATATCATATAAATACTTATCACTTGGCTTGTCTTCCTCACTATAACCTACTCCAAGACTACCATCAGCAACATATTCTTTAGGATTTCCTTCTTTATCAGTTAATGCTGTTTCTTCGTTTTCCAAAGCAGTTGAAGAATATTTAAATTTTCCAAATAGCATTTCATGTTTCCAACTATTTATTCTATTTATAAAATTTATTAAAGTATTATTATTGAAGAAAGAATCTTCTAACATCCTGTTTTTACTAAATTCAACAAATGCATTGTGTATTACTTTTATTGGAATATTTGTACTATTATATATTTTATTCAAAAATACATTATATGGAATAGAGTCTTCATATACACCATATTCAGTTCCTGCTTCTCTTACCATAAATGCACCATTTTCATCAGTCATAATTTTATTTTCATAACTTACAAGTTCAGCGGTTCCCTCAATCCCAGTTTTTAATATATTTACGAGTTGTCTTGTTATTTCATCATCGCTCATTTTAGAATAAGAAATAAAATATTTTCTATTTAATATTGACCATAATTCTTTAATTTCATCAAATCTATTTTTTCTGATTTTTGCTTTATGAATAACATTATTGTTTTTATTAATAACTTTGCCAGATTTTAAACCAATATTTAAATCAGGATATTCACTAAATAATCTGTCTCTATTGATGGTAACAATATTTTTATCCATATCAATATAATCTTTTTGTAATAATTCAATAAATATTTCCTTTGAAGTCTTTCCTAATGAACATGCTAATGCATTTAATTGTTCATCAGTAATTACTTTATTTTCACTTATATCTCCATTAATTTCATTTATTAACTTCTCTGCAAAATTTTTTTCAGTAAAATCAACTATATAATTTAAATAAAATTGTTCATCTGAAATACGCGATAGACTTTCGTTTACAGGTAAACGTAACCCTCTACCAACTTCCTGTATTTTACTATTATCACTTCCACTACTTCTTAATTTAGCAATAGTAAATACATTTGGATTATCCCATCCTTCTTTTAATGTCCACTTTGAAAATATAAATCTAAATGTATTAAATTTTCCATTTTTCTTATAAATCGAAAGTGTTTCCTCTTTATTAATTAAAATATTATTAATCTCTTCTGCAATATTTTCATCTGAGTCATTATTATCTTTCGAAAAATATCCACCATGGCATTTAGAAATATCCTTTAGTGTTTCATCTAAATATTCTTTATATAGTAATTCATTAGAATCATCAACATTTATTTTACTTAATTCTCTTTCAATTTTCTTCTTTAATATTTTTTCAAAAATATCTTTTAAATATGTTGGCTGTGGATTTTGTTTGTTTTCTCTATAAGAGTCTATATCATCAATAAAGAAAAGTGCTAATGTTTTAATTTTGTCTCTTCTTTTAAAATTTTGCTTCTCTGTTTCAAAATGTGCATCTAAAGCATTTTCAATCATTACAGTTTGATATGATGTTGAATAAATATCTGCATATATTTCGGAACCTCTGTTTAATTCTTGACCGTTTGATAAAAGTAGTGTTTTTCCAATTCCATCAACATATATATTTTCAAATGAGTTATCTATTTGTTTTAAAGAATCACCTTTTTCTAATTCAAATGTTTTCTTATTATTCTCTGAAATTAATTCTAGTTTAACGGTTTTCTTATTACACAATTCTAATACTTTGATTTTCTTGTTATTACCATTAGGAGATTCTAAATATTTAACACTTACGCCTTTTACTAAATTTTGATTAAATGCATCACAACTTCCTAAGTTATAAATTAAATTATGATAATCCTTTTCAACATTTCTTCCATTTTTTATATCAGGGAAAGTGGCACCAAACCTTATAATACATTGTGGCTTAATTTTATTTTCAATAAATTCAAAAGTCTTATTATTTTTTGAAAATCTATGTGGTTCATCTATTATAATAAAAGGTCTTGTAGCATTGATTGCTTCACTAGGTACAGAAAAATCTTCAACGGTAGATGAATAATCTTTAGTAAGCATAGAATTATCTTTAAATAATTGCATATTAACTATTAAAACACTAATTCTATTTCTTATTAATTCGGATGTTTCTACAAATCCTCTTATACTACTTGGAAAAGTATCTTTTCCTTTTTTATTTCCCTTTTTAGCATTTAATACATATAAATCTATACTTTTACCATATTGATCTTTAAAGTGACTAATTGATTCATATGAATTAATAAAATTAGTTGTTCCTAATTTAATAGGCAATGAAGGTACTAAAATTATAAACTTATGAATACCATAATTTTTATTTAATTCAAATATAGTCTTTGTATAAACATAAGTTTTTCCAGTACCAGTTTCCATTTTAATATCTATATTCAAATAGTCACCAATATCAACATTTCCTTTCAATGAAGAAGGTAATTCATCATTTAGCCCTTTTATATTATTTAACAATTTACTAGAATTCAAATTTACAATAGGATTAGCATATTTCAAAGTATTGTTTAAAATAGGAACATTTTCAAAGACTTTATTTATCCTATCAACTGCTTCTGTTTGATGCTTTAATCCTTTTTCAAGTTTTAATCCCATAATATACTCCTTTCTAGTATCTTGTTATTACCTCAACATTAATACCTTTAATATTTTTTACTTGTTGTAAGTTATCTTTTAAAGTTTGAATCTCATTTAGTGTAAATGAATAACCAAACATTACAATTCGATTACAATCAAAATTTTCTTCCTTTTCATATTTTTCTATTAAAGCTTTAATAAACAAATCTGATATATTCCAATTTAATAAATAAATTGTATTTTGACATTTATATGCAGTATAATCTTCTAATTCTAATTTTTCATATTTATCAGTTAATCCGTATCCATCTTCATTCATCCATGTAGTCAATACTGCATTAATTCCAAATTCATCTAAAATACTACCATCTGAAATTACATAATTAGGTTCAAATTTTTCTAATTTATCTAATGTGTTTGTATTTACTTCTTTAATAGTATAATGCTTAAAGCCATAATCTATATCAGCATTAGTTTCTTCCTTAATCTTTTTAGCAGCTCTTCTTATTCTTTCTTGGCCTATTTCATCAATTGTTTTATAACCATTTTTATATGCTTCTGATTTAGTATCACATAATTCTGGTAATTGAACCAATATGTATTTTCTATTACCTTTATCTTTAGCATTTAATTCTAACACTGTATGTGCAGTTGTTGCAGAACCAGAAAAGAAATCTAGAATCAATTCATTTCTTGTTGTAATCGAATTAATTAATACTCTAACTAAATCAACGGATTTAGGATAATTAAAACATTTTTTTCCATCAAATAGTTTTATTAATTCATCATCGCCATTAGAAATATTCGTTATTAAATCTTTTAATGTTGTTGATTTAAAATCTCTAATTTTTGTATGAATTTCATAATCACCATTACTCATTGTTAATACAATCAAATTATACTTTTCATTTTCAATTTTCTGTCTTGACCATCTCCAAGCATGATACTTATGTATTCCATCACCATTTGTATGAGGTTTTATTTCAATATATCCATTATGGTGTTTATTTATATCATCAGTTATTATATCATTTGTAGAAGGATTATAATATATTGAAAAAACTAGAGTTGGACGAGTTTCTTCATTAAATTTTCTATTATGATTGTATAATGTATCGCCAACAGAATATTTACCAAATTCATCTTCTCTAATGTCTTTTTCAAAACCTTTATAAGTATCAGGCATTTTTTTCTTAGCAAAATCTATATCAATACTAAAATTTTCACAATCATCTATATTCCTAGCATATGCTAAAACTGTTTCAAATGTTTTTGCAGCTCCTTTACCAGATATTTGTCTACCAGTAATATTTGAAACCCAGCTAAACTGATTAATAAAATTCTCTTCGCCATAAATATTATCGCATAATAATTTTAAATTAGATTGTTCGTTATCATCTATTGAAATAAATATTACACCATCTTTTTTTAACAATTGTCTTGCCAAATACAATCTTGGATACATAAATGTTAACCATGCAGAATGAGAATTAGATTTTGCATTTGTCATATTGTAAATTCTCTTAGCTTCTTCTTCATTTATATCTAAAACCTCAACTAATTTATCAATACCCAAATTAAATTTATCATTATAAACAAAACCATCACTTCCTGTATTATATGGTGGATCTATATAAATACATTTAATTTCTCCAGAATATGATTTTACAAGATGTTTTAAAGCATCAATGTTATCACCAGATATATAAATATTTTCACTATTTTTATTTTCATCTTTATTGTTATTTTTTTCATCTGGAACAAGTATAGTTTCAGTATCCAAAGATGCTACATATTTAGCATAATTTTTCCCTAAAAAATTTAAACCATAACCTTCTTTTATGATAGAAGTATTTTCTTTTAACTCTTCTTCAAATACAGATATATCAAACTCACCATTGACATTAAAACAATTAGGAAACATTTCTTTTAATTTATCCATTTTATCTGCATTAACATCTATATTTTTATTTTTCTCTACTACATTTTTAATCATGTCTACCTCCAATATTAATTAGTTATTAAACTATTTTCATAGTTTTCTGCTTCATCTATTTTTTCCATCAACAAACTTGCTAACATTAATCTCTTATATGCACTTTCTTTAGTTAATACTTGATTCTCATGTGCTTTTGGATTTCTTATTCCTGTCATTGAACCAGAAAATATTTGCATATATCCTTGCTGTACATTCTTACCAGAATCTGTACTATTGTCTTCAAATGCTAACATTGGATTATTAGGAGAAAATAATTTATTCATCAAATCAGAACCATCTTTTTCTTCTCCAACTTTCGTTTTATATATTTTTTTACATCTGGAATTTACTTCTTTAAAAGCACTTTCAACTGCATCAGCATAATGTCCATCAAAATACTTTTTCTTACAAACATTTGAAATCATGCCATGAATTTGATTATCAAAAATTACCTCTTCTTGTTTTTGTTTTAAATCTAATCTTTTGAGTTTTTCCAAATTTATTAGTATGTTATTTGCTGCTGCCCCACTTAAAGTTTGATTGGAAGTGTATATCATTAATTCTGATATCACATTCCACTCAAGAGTATTATCCAAGTTTCTATCATATACATATCTGGTTATTATATCCTTAAATCTTACATAATTAGGTGAAACAAAAGTAACTGGTTTGTTTTCAATAAGCATATCTTTTATAATATTAATACATATATCTAAACTAGATTCCATTATATCACCTCTTAAATCTATACAATTATTATAGCACATATTTCAACATTTTTAGCAGGGTTTGGGAGTAATCCCACAAAAGAATTTCGTACGGGAGTACAAATTCAGTGCTGGCTAGACAATAACATAACTCCCAAATAGCATTTTGACACTATTAGTAGTTAGTGATATAATCCATTTAAGTACAAGGATATTTGTACAAAATTTATATGGAAGGAGAACAATATGATCGATAGATGCAAATTATATAACAACATGATTCTAATATCTCAAAGAAGAGTAAACCCTAATCAAGTATTGTATGATACAATTCGTAATGAGCTAGCTAAAAACTACGTGAAACAAGTATTTAATATTAGATAGGAAGGTAAATATGTTTGTAATAACATAAAAACACTATTTAACAAATGAATGTTAGATAGTGTTTTATTTTTAATAAAATTTCTTTAATATCAATGGATTATCTTTTACTATTCTTAAATTATATTTTATTCTTAATATCTTCTTTATAGATGGTATAAGTTTATCTACATCACAACTTACATTAAATATATCTATTGCTGAATTAATATGATTATATAGTGGTGCTTTAGAAAGTACTTTTTTATAAAAATTATCTGCTATATAAAATGCCACTGCATCAGGTATTACAAATTCTTTTAGATAGTTATCATAATTAATACATACTGGTAAGTATATTCTTTCAAATTCTTCATCAGTAATATCACACATAGATATACTCCTTTAGAATTATTTCTTCTGCTATATTTTTAATATTATTCATTTTACTTACCCAAAGTATTTGATTATCCTGTTTTAATTTTTCATTTATATTTTCTTTTTCAGCAAGTTCTTTAATTAAACTCTGCACCTTCTCCATAACAGTAACATCTATATCATGTAGATATTCATTTAAAGTATCATTAACAAGTAAATCAAAATATAATCCAAGTTTATATCTCTTAATATATTGTAGTCTTAATAATCCATATTTTCCTATATTATATTGTTCCTTATCTTTAAGTATTAAATTAGGTAATAAATAATCACCTTTCTTAGTGTAACTAATATTCATAACATTTCCTCTTTTCTCATTATTTTTAGGCTTTTATTGTTATACTAATATTTGTTACACTTTGACCATCGCCACCACCAGCATTTATATGATTGGATATTAAGATAGTATTGGGACTATTGTTGTATAGAGATAAAACTTTTCTTATTCTTTCTTCTTTAGGTAGATATTCATCTTCCTCTCTAGTCATTTTACTTGGAATTCCTAATTCATCTAATCTTTTTTTCATATATTTAGAAGCTCTTAGGTTTAAGTCTTTTTCTTGTAAATTATTTCCTATTGCTCCACTATCAATTCCTCCATGACCAGCATCGATAATAACACCGTCAAATTTTTGATTCATTTTTTTCACCTATTTTAATATATGAAAAAAAGCACTTAGTGTGCTTTTTAACTACTTAGCTTTATTCTTGTTTTATGTTCTTTTTCATCCCTTAAATATTTTATCTCGATCGTATCTCCTGCTTGATGCTGAAATAATTCATATCTTAAATGAGCAGTATCCTTTACTTTATGTCCTTCTACTTCGATAATAATATCTCCTGGTTTTAAATCTGATTTAGAAGCTCCTGTATTATCCTTTATATTTAATACTACTATTCCTTCTTTTTGTTTAGTATTAATACTTAAATCATGCTTTAGTATTTTACTTGTCTCATTTAAATTGGCTATTCCTATTCCTAGTACTGGCCAAGTTATTTTTTTCCCTTTTTCGAGTGTTTCTACATGACTCATAGCATATTCTATTGGAATGGCAAAACCCATTCCTTCAATATTATCATCAACTAATTTTAAGGAACAAATACCTACTACCTTTCCATTGACATTTAATAGTGGTCCTCCACTATTTCCGGGGTTAATGGAAGCATCTATCTGCAATACTCTCATTACCCAATCACTACTTACAGAGTTTCCCACTATGGTTGACACCATTCTATCTTTTCCTGATAATACTCCAGAGGTTACACTTCCTCGATATTCATAACCTATAGGGGAACCTACTGTAAAGACAGTATCACCTATTTTCATATCTTCACTACTACCAATTTCTGCTACAGTTTTAATATTCTTTTTGGTTACTTTTAAAATAGCTAAATCTAGGTATTCATCTTTTCCTAAAACACTAGCTTCTTCTTCTACATCACTCGTGTAAATAATATTTATTTTTTCTCCCGATGAAATAACATGCTCATTAGTTATGATATAGCCATTTTTTTCATCAACTTTATATATAAACCCGGTTCCAGAATAAACTATATCTCCATCCTTTATACTTTGTACTACTACAACAGCATCATATACTTTTTCCACAGCAGATGAAAGAGAACTCTTTTCATAAATTTGAGTTCTATTCTTGGTTATTACATAATCATTTCTACTTCCAATTATAGATTCTACTAAAGGAGTAAAACTTATAAGAATTAGCATGACTATTCCACCAACTAAAAAAGAAGAAATAATTAATAGTATCTCTTTTTTATTCGATTTCATTACTACTCCTTTCAATATTAGCAAGATCTTTCCAATTCATAGGGAATCCCATTTTATTTAGAACATCTTCTATCTTAATCGTATGAATATTATAATTTAATGTTCCTATGATATTATCTAATTCTATTGTCATATTTTTAAATTCATCATATTGTAGTAATTGTTTCATGATAATAATTAGAGAGAATAAATCATTTTTTCCTTGAATATATTCATCATCTTCTTTTGGAATCTTTAATAATTGATGATATACGGTATCATCTATTGTTTTTTGAGTTTTGTTTTCATATAAAATATCTTCATGAGCACAGAGATTACGATAATTTGCTAAAATTGGTAAATAGACAGTAAATGTATCTGAATCTAGTTCATATATCTTAGCAATATCCTTTTGATCTTCTATTTTTAATATTTGATACATTTCACTTACAATACCAAATGATAATACTTTTACTAATATCCACAAAGGAATATATCCATAATTTGAAACATAATGTAGAGTTGCACTATGTTGTGAGCCATTTACCCTTATTTGTCTTTTCATTTTCTTTAACAGATCATTTAATTGAGCTTGTTTATCTGGTATATTAGTAAAGTTTTTTTCTTTTAAATAGTCTCTTTCGCGATATCCATATTTTTTAGATAACTGATATGAAATAATTGATTTTAAGTTATTTTCTATTACTAATAGATATTTAAATAAAACATTTCTAAATGATCTATCAAATAAAAATAAACTATATAATTCTTCGAAAGTAGTTCCTTCCTTAAAATTTTTGTTTTCTTCTGATTTGATAAATAAGTGGCGATATCCACATAGGAAGAAATAGTTTTCTCTTAGTAATACTTTTTTAGCATATTTTTCATCTTGTATAAGCATTCCTTTATGCTTAAGTATTTCTACTTGTTCATCTAAATTTTTAAATTGTTTATCTATCATGGTATCACCTATTATTAATTATATCATATTATTAAGTATTAAGATATTGTTATTTTATATTGTTTTTGTTATTTACAATTCTTTTATGATATAATAGTTTATATGTAATTTGGGGAGGTTCTTAATATGCCAGCTACTGTTACTCATGCTTACTTTGCGAAAGATGTTTATGAAATATTACCTTCATCCATTAGTGAACAATTTGAATTTAGTCGTTTAAAGATGTTTGCTCAAGGAGTAGATAGTACAATGTTTTATAATCTTTTTTCAATATTACCAGGAAAAGATATTCGTAAGTTTCAAAAATATTTTCATACTCATAAGAGCCAAGAATTTTTTATCAAATATCTTCAGTACATGAAAGATAATCAAATTCATGATAAAGATACTTATGCTTTTCTAGTAGGCTTTCTTTGTCATTTCTGTTTAGATAGTAATGTTCATCCTTATATTTTTTATAAAACTGGGGTTATGAAGAAAGGTTATCCTAATACTTATAAATATAATAATGCTCATACTTTTATGGAAATATTTCTAGATAATGATATGATTCGAAGAAGAGAAAGAGTTAATCCTTATACTTTTGATTTTATATCATATTGCTTTGATACTCGTCCTTTTTCTGATTCTTTGAAGGGTGCTATTCGATATAGTTTTTATAATACTTTTAAAATACGTGATATGGATGTTATTTATTATAAGTCTTTAAAGCAAATGAAAACGGCTTTGCGTTTATTTAGAAAAGATCCTTATGGAATTAAGAAAACTATTTATAAATTAGTTGATAGTGTTACTCCTCGTGGTGTTTTTCGTTTTGAAGCTATTAGTTATCATTATCCTTTGAATGATAGACATAATTATTTAAATAGTAATCATTCTTTATGGAGAAATCCTACTACTTATAGTATGACTAGTAATGAATCATTCATAGATTTATATTTAAAAGCTCTTAAACAAGCTAAAGTACTTATTTGTGCTTGTTTTGATTATTTAGATGGAAAAGAAATTGATTTAGAACAAGTTATTCCTAATGTAAGCTATGTTACTGGTCTTGACTGTAATATTTCAAAAGAATTAAAATATTTTGATTTTTAATTCTTTTTTTGTATGATTTCTTTTATTATTCTCATACTATTATTGGTGATATTATGTTTTATCGATATGAAATACAGAATTATAATGGGGAAGAAGTTTTATATTTATACTTGGATATGAAATATGAGTTTTCTAAGGAACTTAATTATTCTAATGATATGGAAATGACTAAGAGGGCTCATAATTTTATTGTTTCTAATAAGATTCCATTTAAAGGAAATAAAATATTCTTAATTGTTGATGGGATTGTTGTTAAAGTATTAAAAGATACAGAACTTGATTATAATTCTACTATTTCTAATGAAGAATATAATCCTGATCGATTAATGATTTCTATTCAATTAGAAGATCAGGCTCTTTGTGAAATAACCTTAAAAGAATATCTTCTTTCATTATTATTTTCTTATTATGATGAAAGTATTAATGAAGAGGTTTATAAAGCTATTTGCGTATTATTTCACGGTTACCTTTATCAATTAATTCAAGAAAATAAAGTTATTGATAGTAAGTTTTCCTTTGGCTCTTTTCAACCACTTTCATATTATCAAGCTCTTTATAGTAATTATCCAATTATTTTGAATAAGTTTTCTCAAATTATTAATTCTGTACAAGGTATATTTCTAAGATATCAAGAACAACCTATTCTTCCTTTTCTTCATTATTCTAATGATGGAAAAACATTTTCTAATAAAGAATATCCATATTTATCAAGTGTAAAAAGCATTTGGGATTTAGCCTCACCTTATTATCTTACTATTCGAGATTATTCATATTCTGATATGCAAAAAATATTAGGTTTTTCTATTACTTCTAATAGTAAAATTATCGTTCAGAATCATAATACCTCAAATATCTTAGTAGATAGTCATCCATATACTTTTTCTGAATTTCAAGAGTTATTTCATTTGAATTCATCTACTTTTTACTTCATTATTTATAAAGACTATATACGTATTATTACAAAAGGGTTAGGCAATTCTTATGGACTAAGTATTTTTGGAGCTAATGAAATTGCTAAAAATGGAGCTAATTATATTCAAATATTATCTTATTATTTTCCAAAAACAAAGATATTTAAACATATAAAAGAAACGATTTAAAATCGTTTCATTTTTTTATTTTTATGAAGTAACCAAGTAAAGATATTGGCCTTATATAATAGTCTTAAATTATCTTCTTTAGTATTCCAAAAATTTGCTTCTATGATTAGTTTTTGGGGGATTGACAAGAAATATTGATATAACTTAATATCTTTATAATTTGTAAAGTTTTTTGTCTTCTTTAGATAACTACAATAAAAAGTCTTACATGATAAAGAGGTAATAGTACAGCCTTTTTTTCCTATAAATTGGCAGGTTCCACAGCAACCATTTTTTTTACTTGGACATTTTCCTTTCCTTTGAGCTATACATAAACCGTTTTTATCAAATTCACAAACATTTTTCTCAATATCTTTATCTAAGATATCACATAGTGTTTGATAGACATATTCTAGTCTTTGATACTTATTTTTAATATTAAAGGCTTCTTCTATCATGAGTAAATCTTCTTTATTTTTTTCATCTATATTATCTATATTAATTACCATTACTTCTTCATTATGAAATAAAAGATAATACCTCAACTTTGAATAAAAAGAATTAAGATCTTCTTTATTATTAATATTAATTACTAATTTAGACATATAACCACCTATTTTGTTAATAATATTGTATCATTAATACAGAAAAAATACTATAAAGAAAAGAGTATTATGATAATAATACCCTTTTTATAATGATTCTTTTAATTCATTTAATGCAGCATCTGCATCTTTATTTATTTCTATGGTATTTTCTAAGAATTTAGAATATCCCTCTACTGTTGCGGCAAAATCTATTAACTCTTGAATATTTCTATTTCTTGCTAATATAGATACAATTTCAGCTTGTTTTCTTAGCTCTTTGGAATTAGTTAGGACTTCTTCATATGTTAACTTATCAATCATTTCTTAAAGCCTCCGTTTCTGGTTCAGGAGCTTTTTCTTTAAACTTAGGAGCATTATCAATTACTACACTTTTATACTCTTCAATTTTCTCTATATAGTTATTATTATCTATATTATTCCAGCCAGTTTTCATTTTGTCTATGAGATCAAAAATTGTATTAATTGCTGTTACATATTGATTATATTCTTCCATGTTACCTCCTTATAATAGAATTATTCTTGAACCATTTTGTAAATCAGTATCTCTCACTGTTTCATTTACATCGTAAATCATGCCAGTATCTTTACTATATAAATTAGTGTCTTCTCTAATTTCATAAGAATTGTCTGTTAACTCTAATAGAGCTTCTTCTATTAGGTGTTTAACTGTTCCAATCTTTTTATTAATAGGAATAAATAAATCATATTTTTTCTCTTGTAAGGGTACTTCTAATTCTATTAGTATCTTGTTTTTATTCATTATGATTTCCTCCTATTCATCTGATGTTAATTTCATAAGAGATGCCTTACCTTTTTTGATTATATAGCCAAATCCTGGAGATACTTCGGCTCTTAATAACCTTGAATTTGTTGTTACTTTTAGTGTAAATTGATTAGATATACCATTTCCTAACCAAATACCTTCTGATAAATCAGCTCCAGTTTTAAACCATGTTTCAAAATTGATAGCTTTAATACCATCGATGCTATCTACTAGAATAAATCTAATATTACCGTTTTTAATACCAGTTCCGATTAAATCCGTAAGTTTTAATTTTTCTGAAGAACCAATTTTTCCAAATAAAGCATTGACATTTGTAATGAAACACAATATTGTTTTTTCTTGATTATTATCAAATACCTCATTTCTTAATTTATCAATAGCTTTTTCACATGTATCTTGATCATAAGTAATTTTTTCTTCTGACATTTTTCCTAATATACCATTAACATCCATTATAATGCATTCTGTATTATCTACTTTTAGTGAATTATGGATAATAGATTTAATAAACTCTGTTTCAGTTGAAATATCTTCTCCTGTTATAGTATAAATAGGCTTATCTTTTAAATTGATTGTTGCTATCTCTAAAGTTTCTTTTTCAACTCCTACAGGTATTGTATTTAAGTGAGATAAATAATCTTTTACAAAATCTCTATTTACTATATCTGGAAGAATAGGAATTCTTTGAGCTTTATAAGTACATATATCATTTAGTTTAGTAGAAATTGTTTTAATATAATCTGATATTTTTTCTTCTACATATGGGTAAGCTGTTTGGAATTCATATATTCCATCTAATTGAATCATTCCTCGACCATATACTTTAGATGGCTCTTTCTTTCTTACTCCTGGTAATACTGAAGAATAATCCATAGGATCATTAAATTGTAGTACGACATTTTGTTTAAAGTTTTGTCTTAAACGATATCTTATAGTATTTGGTCCATTAGTAGATAAAATAAATAGTATTCCATATCTTAAACAATCTCTTGTCATTTGCCCTATCAAATCCTCATAGTCAGGATAGGTTTCCATGAAGGCTTCTACATTGTTTATAATAATACAAATTAATGGAATTTGTTTACCTCCATGATTTATGTAAAAATCATAAGAACCATTGTAATCTACAAATATTTTTTTCCTTTCTTCCATAATACCAGATACCATTTTAAATACATTATTAATCTTTTCACTATCTGTTGATAACATTACTTCTCCAACATGAGGAGCATCTTTAAACATGGTTAGGGTTTCGGCACCAAAGTCTAAGATATAGAAATTAACTTCTTTTGAGTCATGAGTAGATATGCATGAATAGATGATACTTGATAACATTAATTCTTTTCCACAACCTGCTGATCCATATATAATAGTATTTCCATCTTGGGATAAAGGTAGTGTTAATAAATTCTGAGCTTGATTATCAGGATCGTCATATTCACCAATAATTGGATTAATAATATTCTTTTCTGCCTTATAATGATATTTTTCTTTTAATTTATCAATATAAATAACATCTGGAATTCTGTCTAACCATAGTTGTTCAATTTTAACATTTTCTTTTTGAGCTTGGTCTACTATATACTTGATAATATTGGTTATCTCTTCTCCTTTGGATTCTAAAACTACTTCATTTTGTTTAGTATCCAACGATTTAATAATATTTCCAACATTATCAACAATATTAATTGATTGATCAACTTTCTTTTTCCTTTTTTCTGTTGGATAATATTGTGCTCCTGTCCAAGCTGCTTGACCCATTGCAAATAATTCATTATATCCAACTTGTAAGAAGAAACGACCGGTTGTTTTGATTTCAGCAGCATCTGGACATTTAATCATATCCATACTATCTGATTTATCTTGTACCTTCAAACATACTCTAAACTTTGAGTTTGACCATATTTGATCATTTACTACTCCACTAGGTTTTTGAGTTGCTAAGATTAGGTGAACTCCTAGAGAACGTCCAATACGAGCAGTAGAAATTAATTGTTCCATAAATTCTGGTCTTTGGTCTTTTAATTCAGCAAACTCATCAGATATTATGAATAGATGTGATACCGGTTTATCTACTAAGCCTCTACGAAATAGGCTTTGATATTTATATATATCAATTGTACTCTCATCTAATTTATCTCTAGCTTCATTAAAGATTCTTTGTCTTTTTCTTAATTCTGATTGAATAGATGCTAAGGAACGATTCATTTCTACAGTATCTAAGTTTGTAATAGTTCCTGCTAAGTGAGGTAATTTTATACCAGTCTCTTTGTTTTCAAAAGCTCCAGTTAGACCTCCACCTTTATAATCAATCAATACAAATGATACTTCATATGGATGATAATTTAAGGCCATTGATAAAATATAAGTAATAATAAATTCTGATTTACCAGAACCAGTCATACCTGCTATTAAGCCATGGGGACCATGAGCTTTTTCATGTAAATCTAATTTGAATAATTCTCTTGATTTATCTATTCCTACTGGTACTTGTAACGTCTTGGTTGGATCATTATTTTTCCAACGATTTAATATATTTAATTGTTCTACCATACCAACATTATACATTTCTAGGAAAGATAAGCTATTTGGTAATGTTCTATTTTCTTTGGCAATATCAATTGGTATATTTGCTAATATTTTACAACATTCTTGCATATTAAGAGTTGGATTAAAATCTGCTACAAACTCTTTTTGTTTGTTAGATACTAATTCTGTTTCAAATATTCCTGATTTTTGATCTCCAACACTAATAAATGTTTTACATTCATTTGGAATATTTACTAATCTAGGGCTAACTACTATTAAACTGAATCCATAATTTATTGGCATTTCACAGACATCTTTTACTAATTCAATATCTCTTACTAGTTTATAGTCATCTGTTATGATTAAAAAGTATGGTTTATATTTATGATAATCTATGGTACTATACTCCATTTTTCCATTATTATCTTTGAACTTTCTTTGTTGCATTTCTTTTTCTAGTTCTAGAGATATTTCTTTTGCTTCATCTATGTTTGTGGCAAAATATCTTATTGCGCGGTTATTACTCCAGTTATGGGGAGATATTTTTAAGTATTCCCAATTACTCTTATTTTGTTCATTGGTTAAGATGATTATTTTTAAGTCTTCATAACTGTGATAAGCCAATGTTTGTAATAGTAAACCATCAATGAATTGCTTTTTGTTTACAGCGTTACCAATGATTGCAACTATGTTATGCTGAATAAAGTTTAAGGAAATTGGAACATTTTCTAATATTCTGGAAGTTGCTCCAACGTTATATACTTCTTGTAACAATTCATCATCTACTAAGGAAAAATGTTGTTCTGGAGCATTAATCTGTCCTCTTAATTCGGTTGATCCTACTCCTAATCTTAAATCTAAAAAATCTTCTTGATCTAATTCTCTTTCCCACAAGTTTCGTTTCTTTTGATATATAATATCTTTTATTTGAGGAAGTGGTAGATAGTTATCAATTAATATTTGTCTTTGAATTCTCATTTCTGTTTGAATACTATCTTTTTTAGATTCTAAATAAGCTGTATATTTTGTTAGCCTTTCAGCAGCTTTTTTCTTTTTTTGTTTTCTCTGAAATCCTCTTTGGAGAGTTGGCCATAGTATCATTGTTGTTAACATAGCTCCAGACATTATTAATGTTGGTAGTGCTGGTCCTAAATCTGTTGTTCCATTAAGCACTCCTATTAAGGCGGTATAACCTGTCATCATAGACATCATACCCATTGTTAACATTGGTCCAATTGTATAAATTAATGGTGTCTTGTCCTCTTCTTCTATTCCTGGTGGAGGATCAATAGTAATATCACAATCTTCTATACCTGTTTTAAATCTAGGAGCTCTATAAAAGTAATCATCCTCTTTAAAAAATTCTATTCCTTCTTCATCTGGATTATCAAATTCTGTTTGTTTCTGAATAATAGGTTCTAATTTTTTAAAGTTTTCCCAATTAATCTTTAAAAAGTTAGGAACAGTATTCATAATTAAAGAATCTTTCATTACTATTATTCTTAATCCCATTATGAAAATAATATCTCCATATTCTAATTGTTTTGTTGAGACTGCTTCATTATTTACATATGTTCCATATTTACTATTTAAATCTTGAATTATCCAAATACCATTATTATATAATAATCTTGCTTGTTGTCTTGATACTAATGGATAATTATAATAGATTCCTGCTCTATTATCTGTACCAATTAATAATTCTTTTTGATTTTCAACTTTTAGTTTTAACCACTCATTTTCTTTAGATGGCGAACAATATAAAATGACATATTCATTATCTGTATTAATTTTTAAAAAGAACACACTATGGTTTCTTAAAATAGCAGACTCTACTATTTTATCCCCTGACATTATCTTTGTTTCAAAGTCACTTTTTATTTTCCATTCACCTTGATATTCTTCTACGTTGATTAGGTTTCGTTCATTTCCAAAATAATCCGTATCGGTTATCCAGTAATTTCCAGATATTTCAGAAGGCAAAGTAAAGCTATAGATATTTCTCTTTTTGATTAATCTTACAATCACTAGATATCACCCCGTATTCTTCTAATTATATACATAATTATAGCTTTTTTTATAGTATTTTACAATAATCTTTCTTTGTTTTTATTATGTTTTTATACTATTGTTCAATTATTATATCGATGATATAATGAACTTGGGAGGTCGAGCCGATGGCAAAAGAAAAATATAATTTATTTGGGGCAATGTTTTTATATCCAACTTACCCTAATGATATTTATCCAGTTTTTGAGAAAGGAAATCAATTATTCTTACAAGACTACAATAATTCAACTATTATTGATAACTTTGTATTAATTGATGAAGAGCATTATCCATTAATTCTAGTATTTGATGATAATAATTGTATTGAAGGAAAGGAATGTATTATAGGAGAATTAGATGATAGTTATTCTATTGGTAGTGACTGTGTTATTGGGCTTCAACTATCAGAAGATTCTTATTTCTTAGGAAATTTTGAATCACTAATGGAATGCTTAAATAGACGTGACTTTGCTATTGATAATCAATTCATAAGAGAAGATATAAAAGAACTAGAAAAGAAAAATTCTATTAAAAAGCAATATCTTAAGAAAAAAGATTTTCAAAAATAAATCTTTTTTTTTTAACTTTTTTTTATTATTAACATAGGATATATTGGTGAGAAATATGCTTTCTTTTTTATTATCTGTTCATCCAGTCTTTTTAGCCTTTTTGGCTGGATGCTTTACTTTTTTGATTACTTTGATAGGTTCTGCTTTAGTGCTTTTATTTAAAAAAATGAATTCTAGTATTTTAAATATTATGTTAGCATTATCTGCGGGTATTATGATTTCGGCTTCTTTCTTTTCATTATTAAATCCTGCTATTGAGATTGCTAATGATTATTTATTTCATACTTGGTTTATTGTCTCTTCTGGTTTTATAATAGGTGGGCTATTTTTATATGGTGGAGATTCTTTTATTGATTTTTTATCTTGTCATTATTCTTTTCCCACTCATTTGAAGAGGGCTATTTTACTTTTTTCTTCTATTACTCTTCATAATATACCTGAAGGTTTAGTATTAGGAGTTGCTTATGGCTCTATTCTTTTTGCTAGAAATGGTATGGTGGCTTTATTATCTGCTATTTGTTTAACTATAGGAATTGCTATTCAAAATTTTCCAGAAGGAAGTGCTATTAGTTTACCCCTTTATAAAGATGGATTTACTTTAAGAAAATCTTTTCTGCTAGGTAGCTTAAGTGCAATTGTTGAACCTATTTTTGCGGTATTGGGAGCTATGTTAGTTACTAGTGTCCAAGTATTGCTTCCTTTTATAATGTCTTTTACTGCAGGAGCTATGATATTTGTTGTATTAATGGAATTATTACCTGAACTACTCCAACAAAAAAAGAGAAATTTATTCTCATTTATGGTAATGATTGGTTTTGCTATTATGATGGTATTGGAAATTGTCTTAGGTTGATGAATTATCATTTCCTTTTAGTTTTGAATAAGAAGCTATCCGGCCTTCTAAAGATTTATATAGTGAATCTGCTCCAATAAAAGAAAATAATCCTATCCACAGACTTTGTGGAAAACTAATATTGGTAAAGCTAATACAGAAGAATACTCCAGCAATACTGTTGATGATAAAGGAATAAACCATTAAATATTTACTACTATTAAATAATATCTTGGTTTTTTGAACAAATGTGCAAGTAATAGAACCTACTACAATGGATATTCCTAATAAGTTTCTTAATAATTCAAAATAAATCATTTTTTCCTCCTTATTAATAATATGCTTTTACTATATAAAAATCCCTATTCTAGGGATTTTATTTCTTTATTTGTTAAGTATATTACTTTATCAGGATATTCTTCTATTTTTTTGATTTTTTCTTTCTCTTTTTTATAATATTTGTTGACCACTTTTATCATGTCATATAATTGATAAAAAGTAGGATGATAATTATAAGGCTCTTTTCCAAGTCTTTGCTTAATCCATCTTTTTATTACTCTTATCATTATTACTTTTTTTGATATTTTTAAGTAATATATTTTGTCGGCTTCTTTTAAACCTTCATTAAAAATATCTCTTCCAACGTCTTCAATAATCCAATTATTTTGTTTTATTATTTGATTAAATCTGTTTGTAATATCTTGGCTTGATCTTTTTTGATGATGATCAAAATCATCATGTACTATGCAGTCTAATTCATAGGCTTTTGTATGATACTTGTTTTCCAGTATTTTTGATAATGTTGTTTTACCAGATCCTGGGGGACCTATTATATAAATCTTCATATAAGTCTCCTATTATTTAGAGAGTTTTTTGTTCACTCTTGATTTCTAATTTCTTTTTATTTAATTCAATACTTTTTTCGAGGTTATCATGGTAATAGACATTTTCCATTCCAACGTGTAGACCCATTGGGTCAAAAGAATCTTTCCCCATATATATTCCGCCTAAAGATTTATGGAATGAATTAAAAGGATTATTTTCTAAACATTTTGTTATTAGGGTGTGGTATCCTTTTTCTTGGAGTTCTGTCATGCATGCTAATGCTATTTTTCGGCCAATTCCTAGTCCTTGATATTCTTTTAAAATATAACCAGCATATATTTGGCCTGAATCATGATATTTTTCATCATTCGATGGTCCGAAAGAATTATATCCTATTATTTTGCCATTAATTTCTGCAACTATTATATTTTGCCTATTCTGAATTCTTTGCTTCATACTCTCTATTCTATTATTATCTTTTGACTGAAGTTTATCAATTATCTCTTGAGGAATTAATCCTTTATAGGTACTATTCCATACTTCGATATTTATATCAATAATAGTTTCAGCTTCTTCTGGGTGAGCTTTTCTAATTATAACATTATCCATATTAACTCCTTTTATATGATTATTCTACTTTTTTAGTATTATTATACTAATATTGTAAATTCATTTTTCATCAGTTCAAATATTTTGGCTTTTTCTTCTTGACTAAAAATATCTTTTTGACATTTTATTTTACTTAATGACCATTTCCAAAAATTGTAGCCAAAGTGTCTGTCTTTATATATCTTATTGAATATTTTTAATTCATTTTTGTACCTAGGAATAAAGTGAAAATGAACATGAGGTTTTTCGTTATCTCTATAAGCGTTATTCATTAGACAGGCAAAATTAAACATAGTGGCATTAAATAGTTTTTTTGAAACTCTTTCTAATTCTTTTTCTAATCTTCCTAGTTCTTGCCATTCGTCTTCTGTTAAATCACTTAATGATTCTTTTTTACTTGAAATAATACAATTTCCTACAAACTCTTGACACCAATCTACAAATACAACTTTCCAGTTATTACTCTCATATAGCTCCATATTTTTCACTTCCTATTAAAAATTATATCATAGTAAAAGAATTCTACTAGTGTAGAATTCTATTTTTTTTCAATGTTAAAACATGCCAGTTTTTTGCTTCTTTTCCACCTTCATTATGATATTCTTCTATGTCAAACAAATCTTTTCTTAATTGTTCAATGTCTTCTTTACTATAATAAGCATAAAATCTTTCTTCTTTGGTTTTTTTATCAGGTAGTATTTTATACTCATACTTTGTTCCGTTTGGTAGTATTTTAGCATCTGGATGAACTTCAGCATTTTGAAAGTTTATAATAAACAAACCATTATCTGTTAATGCATCATAGACAACATTAAAGAGTTTTTTCATATCATCCATATCGAGATGAGGATTACGCCAAGATATTATTAAATCTGCCTTTAAATCAAAAACTTCATTAAAATTATCTACTAAAAAATTGTATTTTTTTATTTGCTTAATCCCTTGCTTTTCTTCTTCATCTAGAAAAACATCAACGGTATCTGAGGATATAACATCATAACCTGCGTTTTGAAGCTTTATAGCTATTTCTCCTTTGCCACTACCAAATTCAATTATTATCTTTGTTTTATCTTTTTTGAGACTATTTTCTACATATTTAAATAGTCTATCCCATTTATCAGTTTCTGGATCTATTTCACTGTGTTTTATATATTCAATAGCGCCTCCATTATTATACATATTGATTGTTTTTATATTGTGTTCACTCATATTGCTCCTCCTAAGGTATTTATATCACATTTTTCTTTGTAAACTTTCCTTTATTTATGGTGGTTTATGGGCAATCTTTAGCCTATATAACAAGCCTTTCATGCACTTAGTAGTAATAAATAATTATCTTACTACGTTATATTACTTCATATGTTTCTTAATTACTTTACCTAAATCTTCATATCTTCCAGAATATAAATGATCAGCACCTTCAATAATTTGAATATTACAATCATTTATATTATTAGTTAAATACTCTTTAACTATATCAATTGGCTGCGTTAAAACACATTCATCTACATCTCCAAATATTACTAATGTAGGGATATCTATACTATTTAGAATTTCACTTTTTCCATTTACACCATCATCATATCTAATAAAATCATTTTCACCACCAGGTAAAAAGTCATAATAATATGTTCCGGCTGCAATTTTTCCATTTGCCATAACAGGAAAATCTATTAAAACACTCTCTTTGCCTTCTTGTACTAACCTTGTCGAATCACTTTTTGTCTTTTCATATTCTTCTTTACTTAAAAACTTTTTTCCTTCCGATGGGATATCGCATGGTGACAGTAAAACTATTTTTTTAATACTATCACTTTTTTTATGATTATAGTAATATAAAACTTTATTGCAACCATAACTATGACCTTCTAGAATTATCTCATTGTATCCTTTATTTTTTATCCAATTTACTATTCCATCTATATCTAGTATACAATCTTTAAATCTTTCTAAACTTCCGCCAATAATAGTAAAATCATTGCCTTTAAGCAATTCTGTTATAAAATCTCTACCTCTATTGTTAAATGTTAAAAATGCATAATTATTGTCTGTATATGATTTTGCAAGTATATCTATAAACCTGTTTTCATAAAAATTACCATTCAGCCCATGAACATGAATAACTATCTTATTAGTGTCATTATTAGGACTATATAATATACCCGGCTGTTCTATATTATCAATTGAATTGATTCTAACTAACTCTTGTTTCATTATATCTCCTCCAATATAATTATATCATATATGTTTTTAATTTGTTTTCTTAGATGGTTTTACTTGCCTAAGATAAGTATATAGATTACGAAGATGTAGATTATGGTCTCTAAAAAGCTCATATTATCTATATTTAGGCATAGAAAAAGCCCATAAATATGGACTTTTTGAAACATATTAACGTTTTGAGAATTGTGGAGCACGACGTGCTTTTTTCAATCCTGGTTTTTTACGCTCTTTCTTACGTGAATCTCTAGTAATAAATCCTGCTGTTTTTAGTATTTTTCTAAAACTATTTTCTGAGCCAGCTGGAGTTGTTTTATCATAGTCAAGTAAAGCTCTAGTAATTCCTAAACGGATTGCTCCTGTTTGACCTTCAAAACCTCCTCCTCTAACTTTACAATCAACATCAAACATGTCTTTTGTATTTGTTAATTCAAGTGGTTGACATAAATCCATTACACAGATTTCATAAGGGAAATATTCTCTTACATCTCTTCCGTTAACTGTGATTTTTCCTTTTCCTGAAGTTAATGTAACTCTTGCTACACTAGTCTTTCTGTGACCAGTTCCAGTATAAACATTTTTTTCTTTTGCCATAACTTAACCCTCCTACTTAACTTCAAGCACTTCTGGCTTTTGAGCCTCTTGTTTGTGCTCGCTTCCTGCGTATACGAATAGTTTCTTGTACATTTGTCTTCCTAATCTATTATGAGGAAGCATTCCTTTTACTGCTCTTTCAACCATTTCTTCTGGATATTCTTCACGCATTGTTTTAGCATTTCTTTCTCTCAAACCACCAGTATACATTGAGTGATTATAATACATTTTCTTTTCTAATTTATTTCCTGTTAAATTTACTTTTTGAGCATTGATAATAATAATGTAATCACCACAATCAATGTGTGGAGTGTAAGTAGGCTTATTTTTACCACGTAAGTAGGTTGCAGCTAAAGAAGCTACTCTACCTAATGATTTGCCTTCTGCGTCGATAACGTACCATTTACGTTCAACTGTTTCTTTTTTTTGCATATAACTTGTCATATTTTTTTCTCCTTTTACTTAAATTGGATTTTCCCAGGATCCAATCAAGTGGGATATTTGAATGTACCGATTGTAATTATACTAAAAAAAGTATTAAAAATCAATACTTTTTCCTTATTTTACATCATTTTTCTGTCATCATTATTTGTTTTTGCTAATACTTTTGGTTGTGGAGCTTCAATAATTGATTGCTCAGCTGTTATAGGTGTATAATTTTGTTTCATTTCTTCTTCTTCAATTTTTTTATCAACTAGTTCAACCATCATTGCTAATTGGTCATCTGTCAATGAATCTAGCCAACTTGTGGTAGCTTCATAAGCTTCTTTTTTTTCTCTTAATCTCTTTTCTATCATATCATCATGATATTCCTTAAGTGCTACTGTTGCAACTGTGACTGTTCCAGTTGCTAATGTAGCTCCTACTGTAGTTTTAGCTCTTTTTTGATTTATTTGTATTTTAGTTGTATAAAGCGTTATAGCAGCTGATGCTCCTATTGCTATAAGTGGATTACATTGTAAAAATACGATTGCGCCTCTACATATTATGAGTAATTGTCTTAATATTTCGTTTAGCATTATCTATTTCCTCCTTTTTTGTTAAACTTCCAAGCATATCTCTCAATTTTATTAATTCTTTCTTAGTTAGTTTATCAATCATTATGTCTGTTGATTCCTTAAAATCTGACATATCTGTTGTTTTCGCGACCTGATTAACTTTTTCATCTATTTCACCATATTCTTCAACATGTCTTTCAAAATTTCTTTGTCCTCTTTTTTGGAGTGGCTCTTCCATGATTTTATATCTACACAAGTTGTATTCTTGAAGATTGATACATTCAAAATTTATTAAAGCACAACCTATTTCTCCGATGATAATTGGTATTGACCAGGAGAATCCTAGCAATCCTAATCCTGTAAATACAGCAATTGTTATTATATTAAATTTGAGTCCTTCCTCATGGACAGACTTATTCCATTTTAATTCTGATATTACTTTTGTTGGCTTTTCAAAATCCATGTGATAGTTTCTATTTTGCTCTCTAATTAACTCTTTTCTCATGTACATCTTAGCTAAATTGTACTTTCTAATAATTTCTTCTCGTTCTTCTTTGGTTTTAGCTTTTTTTAGCTCTTGTTTCTGGGCTTTGTTACATTGTCTGTCATAATAGTCAATATAGTTTGGAAAGAATGTCTTTATGATTTTATATCTTAATCTCTCAACTTTCATAACTATTTTTTGCATTTCTAAAGCACCTA
Organism: uncultured Erysipelotrichaceae bacterium; assembly: GCA_902780395.1. GTDB lineage: Bacteria > Bacillota_I > Bacilli_A > RF39 > UBA660 > UBA3789. The sequence continues at coordinate 16,416 of CACZFH010000019.1, read as the reverse complement.
GTTTTTCATGAAACGCCATCTTCTTTTTCAGTTTTTCTTTTTCTACTATATCCATTTAACCAACCCCTACATTTCATCAAATGTGGCTATATTATACCATAAAATTGTTATTTTGTCTAGTCTAACCCTTTTTTAAGCATTTTTTGCTTGGCTCTATCCTGTGAAATATGATTCAATTCCTCAATTATATTATTATCAAAAAATACTTTCTATTGCTTTTATGTGAGCTTGAATGTTTGTATTGGTGCTTATGATTTCTAAAAAAGATTACTTGATCAATAAAGAAAAGAACTATTATTATAGTCCTTTTTTTTCATTTATACTTTATATTAACAAGATATAATCCTTCTGGTGGAGCAGTTTTTCCGGCTTTAGTACGATCTTTACTTTCAATTATTTTTTCCACAGTTTCTGGGGATATTTTTTCTTCTCCTACTTTAATAAGTACTCCAACCATATTTCTTACTTGATATCTTAGGAAACCATTCCCTTTAAATGATATGATAAGTTGATTATCTTTTTGTTCTATATTAGCTTTAGTAATTTTTCGAATACAATTATCTTTTTCTTTATTATCTGTAACAAAAGCTCTAAAATCATGTTCTCCTATAAAATATGTTATGGCTTCTTTCATCTTTTCTACATTCAATTTATAGTTATATTGAAATACATAATTTCTTTCTAATGGATTATATTCTCCCATATTTAATTTATATTGATATTCTTTTTCCTTAACTTGATATCTAGCATGAAAAGAATCATCCACTATTTTTGTCTCTATCACATGGATATCTTCTGGTAGATTACTATTTAGGGCTCTTTTCAATTTCTTTTCAGTTATGTTTACACCTATATCCACATGAGCATATTGACATAGGGCATGAACTCCTTTATCGGTTCTTCCGGTTGCGACTATTGGAGTCTTTTGATGATTATTGACGATGCTAGCAGCTTCTTCCAATTTCTCTTGAATCGTATTTAAACCTTTTTGCGTTTGAAAACCAGCATAATTGGAACCATCATATGAAAATTTTATTAAATATCTCATAATTCCTCCTTACACGTGTTTGTAGATATCTTTAATCATATCTCTTACGTCTTTATGATAATCTATCTTTACTTGTTTCTCTTTTTTGGCGATATAAGTCAATTCTACTTTTTCAGGAATCTTTATTCCATTTCTTTTTAAGAAATCTACTCTCTGTAAAACTTCTGGAGTCTTTCCTTCGACTAATACTTCTTGGTTCTTTGTTATTATTATATGAGATGTGTATTGGTATAAGAAATCTGTATTATTACTGATTACTATTATTGTTTTTCCATAATTTTCTATTAGTCTTTCTAATAATAACATGATGTATTTTTCTGTTTTTAAATCAAATTTATTGATAAACTCCTCTATAATAATTAGTTCTGGATTAGATAGAAATGCTAAACTTAATTGAATTAATTTCTTTTCTGATGATGATAAATCTCGTATATTTCTATTTAAATAAGAGATATCTAAATCGACTGCTGTTAAGGAATCAATTATTTTTTTCTTGGGATCTTTTATATCTATCTTTTTTCTTTTTAATTCCTCATACATACATTCATATACTTTATAACTGTAGTATTTTTTATCTATTTGTTCTTTAATTACACTAATTAATTGTTTATATTGATTAATATCTTCTTTTTTTAGTTCTTGGTTGTTGATTGCTATTAATCCTTTATATTTATGTTTCAATAATACTATTTCTTCTATATCAAATTGGTTGATTCCTGTTATTCCATTGATTGTTTTATCTTGAATAGTAAAACTATATATACCACTGTTTTGATGATAATCAGTTACTTTTATTTCCATAACAAATCCACCATCCTATGCTTATCTAGTTCTACTTCATCAATTAATTCATAATCTTTTAATTTTACTGATAAATCTATCATAAAAGGTATTTTTAATCCAATTTTGTTAATTTTATTATCTTGTTGAAGTACATCTATTGGTTTACCTGATAGGTCTATTTTTCCATTATTAATGATATATAATTGATCTGTTTCTAGACTTTCTAAGAGATTTAGGGTTGTATATAGAATCGTAGTATTATGTTTTTCTCTATAAGAATTTAAGTATTTTAACACTTCTATTGTTTCTTTTTCTTCTAGTATGGTGCTTAATTGATCTATTAATAATATTTGGGGTTTTTGAACTAGTGTTATTATTAGTTGAGAAAGCAGTATTTCTTTTTTGTTCATAGAAGCAAATTTCTTTTTGTGAAGTTTCTTGCATTTTAATCCTTTTAAAACTTCTTCTATTTCTTTTTTATCTAAGCTATATAATAATAATTCTTCTTCTAGAGTTTCTTCTTGAAATGATTCCTCCTCTGGAATGATACATTGAACTATTTCTGAATAGTCTTTAATTCTATACATATTTATATCATTATTAAAAACTAAAATATCATTATCGGTAATTATTTCTCTATTTAATATTCTCAAAAGTGTTGTCTTTCCACAATTATTTGGACCTGATACCGTTACAAAATCATTTTCTTTTATCTCTATTGATAAATTATCAAATAAATCCCAATATAATAAATCTTGAATAATAATGGATTCTTTCATTATTCAACCTCCGCCCCATTTAGTTGTATTAATATTTTTATTATATCACTTTTCTTAAATATATTTATGATTTCTTATTTCTTTCTAGTATTCTATCATTTTATTGTAATTATTAGTTGTAACTATATTTGTAAAATGCCTGTAAAATATGTTTTCTTATATTTTACAAATAATGATATATATTATATTATTTAGATAGGAGGTAATGTAATGATATATTATAAATCTATTGGTTGTACTGATGTTGATAGTGGAATTCAAGGTTATTTAGATTTATTGAAGAAACAAAATAGTGATGGCTCATTTTTAGTTGGTGCTGTTACTACGTTATCACATAATGGTGGTGAGTATCCAATTGGATGTTTTGATGAAAACAATATTCAGTACTTTAGGGAAGGAATGCAAACTACTTATAATATGGCTGCGTGGATTGAGCGCAATAAAGATGAAATTATTAAAGGAACTGCAGATTTTAATGAAATGTGGAATTTATCTAAAGAATTTGGTGAACATCTTCTTGCTGCTTATAATACTGAAAATTTTTTTGTAGATGAAATAGTATCTGGGTTCAATAAAGCTTTTAAGTCAGAATGTAAAATACCAATGTTTTCTGAAGAATATGAAATGGATTTAATATTCCGTCTTGAGGAGCTTCGTAGAAAAAGACGTGAAAACGAAAACGAAAACGAAAATGCAAAACCACTAGTTAACTAGTGGTTTTTTTCTTTTGAATTCGATAAATCATTCCTAATAAGAATTTATCTGATACAAACCTGCTAAAGAACTTGGCACATTTCATTTTAAAGCCTGGTATAATTAACATTTTATTTTTAAACATTTGATCAATTGCATATCTAGCAACATATGTACTTTTTAATGGTTTTACAGAGAATTTTACTCCTGCTACATTGTTAAAGTTTGTTTCAACTGGGCCTGGACATAATACAGAAACATGGACTTTTGTCTTTTTCTTTTTTTCTTCATAATATAATGCTTCTGATAATTGATAAACATATGATTTTGTAGCATAATAGGTACTCATTAATGGTCCTGGTTGAAATGCTGCTGAAGAAGCAACATTCAATATGTAGCTATCTGTATCTCTACTTTCCATATCTCTTGCTAAGTATTTTGTTAAGATATGGACGGCTTTAATATTTGTATTAATTAATTCTAGATCTTTATTGATATCCGTATCTGTTAAGTATCCGAAGTCCCCTAAACCAGCGTTATTGATTAATATATCAATATTCTCTTTTTTGGCTAAAACGTATAGTTCTTTTACTTTTTGTTCGTTTGATAAATCAGCAACTATAATTGTTACTTTGGTAGGTAATTGCTCTTGGATTTCTTCCAATTTTTCTTTGTTACGTGATACTAGAATTAACTCACATTTTTTGGTAGCAAGATATCTGGCCATATCTAGTCCAATTCCCGAAGATGCTCCTGTAATAAGTGCTTTCACATTCATCACCTACTTCTAAAATTATTATATCAAACTATTTTTATATAATCTACAAAAAAACAAGTATTTTAAATACTTGCTTCTTTATTATTTATCTTCTTTTTCTTTTTTAGTAGCTTTTTTAGCTGGCTTTTTTTCTTCTTTTGCTTCTTCTTTTTCTTCTGCTACTAATCTAATAATAGACATTAAGGAATTATCTCCTCGTCTTTCTCCTACTTTTAAAATCTGAGTATATCCACCATTACGATTCTCATAACGTTTTGCTAAATCATTGAAGATAATATCAACTGTTTTAGTATCGTTATGAAGAAATGCTAAAGCTTTACGACGAGATATTAAGTCTCCTTTTTTTCCGTATGTAATCATTTTATCAACAAACTTACGTAATTCTTTTGCTCTTGTATCTGTAGTAGTAATACTTTCGTTGTTGATTACTTGTTTAGTTAAAGTTGCTAACATACTTCTTCTATGTTTATTATCTCTACCTAATTTTCTATATGCCATAGTAATTCCTCCTTATTAATCATCGTCACGTAATACTAGGCCCATATCTCTTATTTTATCTAATACTTCTTTTAGAGATTTTTTACCTAAATTACGTATTTTCATCATGTCTGATTCACTTTTGTTAACAAGATCTTGAATAGTATGAATTCCAGCTCTCTTTAAGCAGTTATATGCTCTTACAGAGAAATCTAAATCTTCAATAGAAGTTTCTAATGCTTTTACTTTAGGATCTTCTGTTTTTTCAATCATCATACCACTTACATCAGCAATTGCTGATAGATCTGTTACAATCTGTAGGTGTTCCATTAAAATACGAGCAGCTAAGGCAATTGCTTCTTCTGGTTTAATAGAACCATTAGTCCAAACATCCATGATTAATTTATCATAGCTTTCATCTTGTCCTACACGAGCATTTCCTACTTCGTAAGATACTCTTTCAATAGGAGAATATAATGAGTCAATAGCAATTTCTCCTATTTTTTTGATATCATGAATCTTCTTATTATCTTCACTTCTGACATATCCACGACCATTTGTTACAGTCATTTCCATGTTAAGAGAAGCTCCTTTTGATAAAGTACAGATTACTTTATCTTGATTTATTACTTCAATATCTGCATCATGTTCAATGTCTGCTGCAGTTACTTCGCCTTCTTTATTTGTATTAATACGTACGATTTTTTCTTCGTTTGAATGATTTTTAAATACTATTCCTTTTAAATTTAAAATAATAGTAGTTACATCTTCATATACTCCATCAATTGTTTGGAATTCATGAAGTACTCCATCTATTTTAATACTACTTATTGCACTTCCTGGAAGAGATGATAACATTACTCTTCTTAAAGCATTTCCTATTGTAGTACCAAAGCCTCTTTCAAGTGGTTCTAATTCAAATCTTCCATAGAAATTATTTTCTATTGAATCCGTTATTTTATAAATTGGTTTTTCAAATTGTAACATGAAACTAACCTCCCTTTACTTTTTTTCACGAACTATTCTTATTATATTTCCACAATGTGTTTCCACCATTATCCTCTAGGACGTTTTGGTGGACGACATCCATTATGTGGGATAGGTGTAACATCAACGATTGATGTTACTTCTAGTCCTGCAGTTTGTAATGAGCGGATTGCTGTTTCACGTCCTGGTCCTAATCCTTTAACATGAACTTCAACTTTACGCATTCCCATGTCGTAAGCAGCTTTTCCAGCAGCTTCTGCAGCCATTCCAGCAGCGAATGGAGTTGATTTTTTACTACCTTTGAAACCAATAGCACCAGATGATGCCCAGCTAATTACGTTTCCATCTTTATCTGTTATTGTTGTAATTGTATTATTAAATGTTGAATGAATATGAGCCATACCTTCTGGTACATTTTTCTTCACTTTTTTCTTTCTTGTTTTATAAGCCATAAGTCTTACCTCCTTTTTTCATTATCTAACTAAACCTTTTTCTTATTTGCTACTGTCTTTCCTTTACCCTTACGAGTACGAGCATTACGATTAGTTCTTTGTCCTCTTACAGGTAATCCTTTTTTGTGACGACTTCCTTCATATGAGTTAATTTCCATCTTAGTTTTGATGTTCATACTAACTTCACGACGTAAGTCTCCTTCTGTTAAATGCTTGTTAATTTCATCACGAAGTTTTACTAAATCATCTTGTGATAAATCTTTTGTTTTTGTTGTTGGATCAATTCCTACTGTTTCACAGATTTGTTTTCCTAAACTTCTTCCAATTCCATAGATATATGTTAATGAAATACAAATATGTTTGTCATTTGGAATATCCACACCTTTAATACGTGCCATAGATACACCTCCTATAATTATCCTTGAACTTGTTTGTGTTTTGGATTTTCACAAATAATTCTAATTTTTCCTTTTCTTTTTACCACTTTGCACTTTTCGCAAATTGGTTTTACAGATGCTTTTACTTTCATTCTTTTTCCCTCCTATTATTTACGATAGGTTTAATTTTATCCCTATATTCTATAGGTGATACGCCCACGTGTTAAGTCGTATGGTGAAAGTTCTATCATTACGGTATCTCCTGCTAAAATACGGATATAATTCATTCGTATTTTACCAGAAACGTGAGCTTCCACAATGTGACCATTTTCCAATTGTACTTTAAATTTTCCTCCTGGAATGATTTCTAGAACTTTCCCTTTCATTTCTATTGTATCTTCCTTAGCCATCTCTTCACTCTCCTGTCGAAGATTATTTTTGTATCCTCCAGGGAAGGTATCGGCTACCTCCCTTGATCCAAGATACTTTGATACATTATTCATTGATAATCTTATCTATTTTTTTGAATATATTTTCAACGGTATCATTTCCATCTATTTCTACTAATACATTCTGTTCTCTGTAATGTTTAATAATTGGTTCAGTCTTTTCCATATACATTTGATATCTAGTATCAAATGCTTCTAGATTGTCATCACTTCTTTGGTATAATTTTCCACCACAATTATCACATACAGATTCAATTTCTGGTGAATTATCTTTATCATTTATATTATAAATGGTATTACAATCTTCACATATTCTTCTTCCAGTAATTCTTTTTTCTAATACTTTTTTATCGACATTAATATAGATAACATGTCCTATATCATAACCTAAATTTTTCAATATCTTATCATATTCATAGGCTTGATCAATATTTCTAGGAAATCCATCTATGATGAAACCATTTTTGCAATCTTTTTTTCCTAAACGATCTTCTACTAATTGATAAGTAATGTCATCTTTTACTAATTTTCCACTTGCTAACGTTTCTTGAACATACTTTCCTATTTCACTATCTTCTTTTGATATTTCTCTTAGGATATCTCCTGTTGATATATGAGGAATACCATACTTTTCAACTACTAGTTCGGCTTGAGTTCCTTTACCGGCAGCAGGTGGTGCAATAAACATAATATTTTTCATAATTATCTTCTACTATATCCTCTCTTATAACTTCTAGTTAGTATACTACCTTCTAGTTGCTTATAAGTCTCTAAAGCTACACCAACTACGATTAATAAACCTGTTCCTCCAATAGATACAGATGTTGGTAAGCTAGTTAATTTTGAAAAAGCAATTGGAAGTCCAGCAATTATTGACAAGAATGTTGCTCCCAAAACTGTTAATCGAGTAAGTATCTTACTAACATATTGTTTTGTTTCTTCTCCTGGCCTAATACCTGGAATATATCCCCCATTATCTTGCAAATTCTTCGCAAATTCTTCTGGTTTTAATTGAATAAATGTATAGAAGTAAGCGAATAAGAATATGAAGACTATATACAATACAAATCCTACTGGAGTTGTATATGTTAAATACTTCTGTACGAATAATGTAAATCCATCATTCTTTACTACTTGAGCAATGATACCAGGAATTGATAATAAGCTTGATGCAAAGATGACTGGTATAACTCCTGCTGAATTAATTTTAATTGGCATAAAACTTTGGGCATTGCCATATGCACTGGTTGATTTATTTGCATATTGTATTGGAATTCTTCTTTCTGATTCTTGAACGAATATCATTCCTATGACAATAGCAAAATAGACAATTACAAATAAGATAAATTTAATAACTCCTAAAGCAATTACTTGGGTTGTTCCTTCAAATGATATTAAGCTTGTAAAGGCTGTGATAAACATTTGTGGTAAGGTTGCTATGATACCTGCCATAATGATAAGGCTAGTACCATTCCCAATTCCTTTTTGAGTCATTTGATCTCCCATCCATAAAAGAAGAGAGGTTCCAGCAGTTAACACTGTTGCAATATACATGTATTGCATAGGATTACCGGTTTTTCCTAAGAAGGCAAAGGCAAAGGCATAACCTTCTATAAAGGCAAAAGCAATTCCCATATAGCGAGTAATTTGATTAATCTTTTGTCTTCCTGTATGACCTTGCTTACTTAGTTCTGTAAAATATGGAAATATATCCATTTGTAATAATTGTGTAATAATTGATGCAGTAATATATGGCATAACTCCTAGAGCAAATATTGAGAAATTCTTAAGAGCTCCACCACCAATTGTATTAATTAATTCTAAGAATCCTAAGCTTTTTGTTAAATTTTCTGTTCCAGGAACTCTAATTGAAATTCCTAAAATGAAAACTGTTAAACAAGCTAATGTAAAGTAGATTCTCTGACGTAAATCTTTATTACCTGAAGTAAATAATTCCTTCATAGCTTTAAACATCTTAGATCACCTCAGCTTTACTTCCTGCCTCTTTAATCTTTTCTAATGCACTAGCTGAAAATTTATTTGCTTGAATTGTTATTTTCTTTTCAAGTTTTCCAGTTCCTAGTACTTTTATTCCATTATATTGTTGTTTTACTAATCCTGTATCCTTTAATAATGCAGGAGTAACAACTGTTCCATTTTCAAATTTATTTAAGTCCTCTACATTAATTGTTGCATATGTAGTCTTAAATTTGGCATTAGTAAATCCTCTTTTTGGGATTCGTCTATATAATGGTAATTGTCCACCTTCAAATACTGGATTAATACTTGCACCACTACGTGCTTTTTGTCCTTTTTGTCCGCGGCCACATGTTTTACCAAGACCACTACCTGGCCCACGTCCTTTACGTTTTTTAGCATGAGTAGCACCGATATTTTTTTCTAATTCATGTAATTTCATTATCCTAATATCTCCTCTACTGTTTTTCCGCGAAGTGCAGCAACTTCTTCAGGTGTCTTAATAGACTTTAATGCTTCCATTGCAGCTCTTGCCATATTTAATTTAGTTCTTGCTCCTAGTGATTTAGAAACAACATCACGAATTCCTGCTAATTCTAAGATAGCACGAACAGATCCACCAGCAATAACACCAGTACCAGCAGCAGCAGGTTTAATAATAACTCTAGCAGCTCCCGCATGTCCGATTGCTTCATGAGCAACTGTTCTTCCATCTGTTAGAGGGATTGTGATAATATTTTTGTTTGCATCTTGAAGTGCTTTTTTGATTGCATCAGGTACTTCATTTGCTTTTCCAATACCTAATCCAACTTTTCCTTTACGATCTCCAACAACAACGGTAGCAGAATATCTTCTTTGACGTCCACCTTTGTTAACTTTAACAACACTTTTTACGTCAATAACTAATTCTTCAAATTGTTTTTCTTTAGAGTCTTGAGTTCTTTTTTGCATATTACCCTCCTATTAGAATTCTAATCCATTTTCACGTGCAGCTTCTGCTAATGCTTTTACACGTCCATGATATAGGTATCCACCTCTATCAAATACAACTTTTGTTATTTTGGCTTGTTTTGCTTTTTCAGCAATACTTTTTCCAACTACTTTAGCTGCTTCTACATTACTTCCGTTTTTGATCTTAAGATCTTTGTCTAATGAGGAAGCAGATACAAGTGTAGTTCTATTTTCATCATCGATGATTTGTGCATATATTCCAGTATTGGAACGGAATACACATAATCTTGGTGTTGCGCTTGTTCCTACTAATGTTTTACGAATTCTTTCATGACGAGCAACACGCATACTATTACGAGATTCTTTTTTTATCATACTTTATTTCTCCCTTCCTACTATTAAGCAGCTTTCTTTCCTTCTTTACGACGAACATGTTCATCTTTGTAACGAATACCTTTTCCTTTGTATGGTTCAGGCTTTCTTACTTTTCTGATATTAGCAGCAAATTCTCCTACTAATACTTTGTCAATTCCTTTTACAGTAATTTCAGTATTACTTGTTGATTCTACTGTTATTCCTTCAGGAATTTCCATAGTTACTGGATGTGAGTATCCAGCATTAATTACTAATTTCTTTCCTTGAACATTAAAACGATAACCTACACCAATGATTTCTAATCCTTTTTCATAACCTTTAGTTACTCCAATGATCATATTATTAATTAATGCATTCATAGTACCGTGCATTGCTTTGGCACTTTCATTTTTACGTTCTAAGGTAATTCCATTTTCATCTACCTTCATAGTGATATCTTTTAATAAAGGTTGTTTAAGTTCTCCTTTAGGTCCTTTTACAGTAACAATTCCTTCATTTTCTTCTATCGTTACTCCGGCTGGAATTTTGATTAAACGATTTCCTATACGGCTCATAATGACACCTCCTATATCTCATTTTAAATTTACCATATTCATGGGTTTCAAATTATCTTTGCCCTTATATTACCATATATAAGCTAGAACTTCTCCACCTAGATTTTCTTTACGAGCTTCTTTATCTGTCATAATTCCTTTTGAAGTTGAAATGATTGCTATTCCTAAACCATTTAATACTTTAGGAATTTCATCACTTTTTGCATAAACACGTAGTCCTGGTTTAGAAATTCTTTTTAAACCAGTGATTACACTCACTTTTTTATCTGTATATTTTAAAGTTAAGATAATTGTTCCTTGAGCATTATCACTATCAATTTTATAATCATTAATAAATCCTTCTTCTTTTAAAATTCTAGCAATTTCTTTCTTGATGTTAGAAGCTGGAACTTTTACTTCTTCATAACGCATTTGTACAGCATTACGAATTCTTGTTAACATATCTGCAATTCCATCTGTTACTACTGCCATGTTTTATTTCTCCTTTCCAATTACCAACTTGATTTTTTTACACCTGGTATTTGTCCTTTATAAGCTAATTCACGGAAGCAAATACGGCAGATTCCGAATTTACTCATAACTGCGTGTGGTCGGCCACAACGAGAACATCTTGTATATTCACGTACTTTATATTTTTGTGGTCTATTAGCTTTAACTATCATACTTTTCTTTGCCATAATATTCCTCCATTTACTTTCTAAAAGGAATTCCAAGTCCATTTAATAAGTCAAATGATTCTTTATTTGTTTTTGCTGTTGTTACGAAAACGATATCCATTCCACGTACTTTTACAACATCATCATAATCAATCTCTTGGAAGATTAATTGTTCTTTAATTCCCATTGTGTAATTTCCTCTACCATCAAAAGCTCTTGTACTAACACCACGGAAATCTCTTACTCCTGGAAGAGCGATTGATATTAACTTATCCATAAAGTTATACATATTATCTCCTCTTAGAGTAACTTTACATCCAATTGCTTGTCCTTCTCTTACTTTAAATCCAGCAATTGATTTTTTTGCTTTTGTAATAACTGGTTTTTGTCCTGATATCTTAGTTAAATCATTTACTGCAGCTTCTAATAATTTAGAATTTCCTGTAGCATCTCCAACTCCCATGTTAATTACAATTTTTTCTAATTTAGGAACTTCCATTACTGACTTATTAAGTATTTCTCTTTTAGGCGGTTCATAAATACCCTCCTTCCAATTAATCAATCTTCTCGTTTGATTTTTTTGTAATTCTTATTTTTTTACCTGTTTTAGTATCTGTTGTATGTCCTATTCTAGTTCTTTTCTTTGTTTTAGGATCAACTATCATAACATTTGATGCAGAAATTGGTGCTTCGACATCTAAGATTCCACCTGTTTCTTGTCCAGTTGGTTTTTGATGCTTTTTCACAATGTGAACACCTTCAACTATTACTTTATTTTCTGCTTTAAGTGTTTTTAATATTTTTCCTTTTTTTCCTTTATCAGAACCAGTGATAACTACAACTTCATCTCCTACTTTAAAGTTCATATTTATCCTCCTCTTATAGTACTTCGTTTGCTAAAGATACAATTTTCATGTAATCTTTATCACGAAGTTCTCTTGCGACTGGTCCAAAAATACGAGTTCCTATTGGACTCTTGTCATCACGAATGATAACACAAGCATTGTCATCGAACTTAATATAACTTCCATCTTCACGACGAACGCCTTGACGACTACGAACGATAACTGCTTTTACAACTTTTCCTTTTGGAATTGGTGAGTTAGGAATAGCACTTTTTACTGTTCCAACTACTACATCACCAATGTTACCTGTTTTAACTTTGCTTCCTCCTAATACACGAATTACTAATAATTCACGTGCACCAGAATTATCTGCAACCTTCATACGGCTTTCTTGTTGTAACATAGATTATTCCTCCTTCTCATCTAAGCGTTAAATAATAACTGCTTCTTTTACAATTTCTTTTAAATAGAAATGCTTAGTTTTAGATAATGGTCTCGTTTCAACGATTCTAACAGTATCTCCATTGTGATATAACGGATGGTTTTTATAAGTTTCAACTAAAACAGTGATTGTTTTATCATTAGTTGCGCTTACTACTTTTCCAACTAATTCTTTATTATTTTTCTTTTCCACTTACTTTCCCTCCTACTCGTTTCCTTCACGTTCTTTTAGAACGGTTTTTAGTCTGGCAACAGTGTGTCTTAAATCTCTAATTCTAGAAGGCTTTTCTAAGGTTCCAGTTGCTTGTTGAAAACGTAGATTAAATAATTCTTCTTTTGTTTCAACTAATTTTTTATTAATTTCTTCAGTTGATAATTCTCTTATTTCTTTAACCTTCATTTGATTCACCACCATTTTCTTTTGTTACAAATTTTGTTGCAATAGGTAGTTTATGAGAAGCTAATCTTAATGCTTCACGAGCAGTTGCTTCATCAACGCCTGCTATTTCAAACATAATTTTTCCTTCTTTAACTACTGCAACCCAACCTTCAACATTTCCTTTACCTTTACCTTGTCTGGTACCGATTGGCTTTTTTGTTAAAGGCATATGTGGAAAGATATTAATCCATACTTTTCCACCACGTTTCATGTAACGAGTCATAGCAATACGAGCAGCTTCGATTTGATTTGCTGTAATCCATGCTCCTTCTTTTGCTTGTAGACCATATTCTCCAAATGTTAGCTCTCTATTACCACGTGATCTACCTTCATGAGGTAATCTATGAACACGACGATATTTAGTTCTTGACGGTATTAACATAATTAATTACCTCCTTTAGCTTTCGTTTCCTTATTTTCTTTAGCTTCTTTAGCTTGATTGTTGTTTTTCTTATTAAGGATTTCTCCTTTATAAATCCATACCTTTACACCAATTTTTCCAAATGTAGTATCTGCTTCTGCAATTGCATAGTCTACATCAGCTCTTAATGTATGTAGAGGAATAGTACCTTCTGTATATCCTTCGCTACGAGCCATATCAGCTCCACCTAAACGTCCAGATACACTTGTTTTAATTCCTTTAGCTCCAGCTTTCATGGCATTTCTTATAGCACGTTTTTGAGCCATACGGAATGATGCTCTATTAGTTATTTGATTAGCAATTGATTCAGCTACTAATTGAGCATTTAAATCTGCTTTTTTAATATCAACGATAGAAATTTGTACATTCTCATCGACAATATTTGAAAGTTGTTTCTTTAATTTTTCTATTTCTTCTCCACCATGACCAATCATAACACCTGGTTTTGAAGTATGAATAACAACTTCTGTTTTCTTAGCATTTCTTTCAATTTCAACTTTAGCAATTCCAGCATTTTTTAAGTTTTTTTCTAAATATTCACGAATTTTTACATCTTTATCTAAATACTTAGCAAAATCTTTTTTGTTACTGTACCATTTTGCTTCCCAGTCTTTATTGATACCAAGTCTTAGTCCATTAGGATTTACCTTTTGTCCCATTTTGTAACCTCCTTATTAGTTTCTTGTAGCCACTACTATATGAATGTGACTAGTTCTATGATTTCTATGTCCTATATGTGAACGTGAGTCAAAAAAGTGACGTTTCATAACAGGACCGGCATCTACTCTTGCTTCTTTAATATAAAGTGTTGCAACATCTGCACCATTATTATTAACAGCATTGGCAATAGCAGAATCTAATACTTTTTTAGTAAGTCTTGCAGACTTATTATTAACATTGCTTAATATGGTTAATGCTTCTGTGCAACTTTTTCCACGTATCATATCAGATACTAATCTAGCTCTGATTGGAGATACTCTTAAACCTTTAGCAATTGCTCTTGCTTCCATATATTTACCCTCCTAGTCATTATTATTATTTCTTATCTGAACCATGTCCACCAAATTTACGTGTTAATGCAAATTCTCCTAATTTATGTCCAACCATATCTTCAGTTACATAAACTGGAATAAATTCTTTTCCATTATGTACTGCAAAAGTGTGTCCAATAAAATCAGGAAAAATAGTGGAACGGCGTGACCAAGTTTTAATGACTTCTTTTTTTCCAGACTTATTTAATTCTTGAACCTTTTTTAGTAATCTGCTAAATACATAAGGTCCTTTTTTTAAACTTCTTGCCATTTTTTAATCATCCTTTCCTATTTACTACCACGACGACGTACTATGAACTTGTCAGATTGTTTTTTCTTACGTGTCTTTAATCCAAGTGCTGGTTTACCCCATGGAGTCATTGGTGCTTTACGTCCTACTGGAGCACGTCCTTCACCACCACCATGTGGATGGTCATTTGGATTCATAACAGAACCACGAACTGTTGGTCTTATACCCATGTGACGAGTACGTCCAGCTTTTCCTACTTTAACAAGGGATGAATCTTCGTTTCCAACTTCTCCCACTGTTGCCATACAGGTTCCTAATACTTTTCTTTGTTCTCCGCTTGATAAACGAATCATTACATAATTATCTTCACGACCTAATATTTGAGCTGAAGCACCAGCACTTCTTGCTAATTCTCCACCTTTTCCAGGACGTAATTCAATATTATGAATCATTGTACCAACTGGAATGTTCATAATTGGTAAAGCATTACCAACTTTTATATCTACATTTTCTCCAGCTTCTATTGTTGTTCCAACTTCTAATGTCTTAGGAGCAATAATGTATCTTTTTTCTCCATCTGCATAATTTATTAAAGCAATGTTTGCAGTTCTATTTGGATCATATTCAATACTGACTACTTTTCCAGGAACGTTTGCTTTATTTCTTTTGAAATCAATGATACGGTATTTTCTTTTTTCTCCACCGCCATGGTGACGAACTGTGATTTTACCTTGATTATTACGGCCACCATTTTTCTTCATGGTAACTGTTAAAGATTTCTCAGGAGTGCTAGTAGTTATTTCTTCATTTACTAATGCACTCATTTTTCTACGTCCTGGTGTAGTAGGTTTAAAATTTTTGATTGCCATAACTTATTTCCTCCTTCTAACCAAGATCAATTGTTTGTCCTTCAGCTAAGGTTACAATTGCTTTCTTTGTACGATTAGTTAATCCAGTATAACGACCAACTCTTCTTTTCTTAGGTTTAACATTCATTGTTCTAATAGATGTTACCTTTACATTAAATATTTTTTCAATAGCTTCTTTAATTTCTATTTTATTTGCTCTAGAATCAACTTTAAAAGTATATTTTCCTTCATTACGAGCGTTTTCTGATTTTTCTGTAATAACTGGTGCTTTTAAGATTTCTAAATACTTTGTATCTTTCATTATTTAAGCACCTCCTCAATGTATTTTAATGCATCTTCTGTTGTTACCATAACATCAGTACCAACAATATCTAAAACATTAATTTCATCAGCTAAGATTAATACTACATTTTGAATATTTCTAGAAGCTAAGATGATATTATCATCAAATTCTTTAACAACAAGTAATACTTTCTTATCTGCTACTTTTAATGTTTCTAAAATTCCTAAAATTTCTTTTGTCTTAGGAGTTTTTACTGTTAAATTATCTAATACAATTAGTTCTTTAGCTGCTACTTTTTCTGATAATGCACTTCTAATTGCAATTTGTCTTTCTTTTCTATTTTGTTTTTTACTATAGTCTCTAGGTACTGGAGTTCCATATCTTCCTCCACCTACCCATTGTACAGCTCTAATTGAACCTTGACGTGCACGTCCAGTTCCTTTTTGTCTCCATGGTTTTCTTCCTCCACCAGAAACTTCTGAACGATTTTTAGTTTTATGT
>CACZFH010000018.1 GCA_902780395.1 uncultured Erysipelotrichaceae bacterium | reverse complement strand
ATTGTATCAGGAATTATACTTATATGTCTTTTATATTTTTACGAAAGAAAAGTGTGTATGCCATATAAGTCACACACACTAAAAATTATACAACCCAAATAAAAGAGTCTTAAGACTCTTTTATTGTGCAATTAATTATGAGTTGAGTATTATCTTTTTTAGGACTGCAGGTTGTTAAAACTAGTTGTTTTTTTAATTCTTTATTGATATTAATATAACCATTCTTCTTTTCTTCCCATAGATTTTTTACTTGATAGGTATATTTTTTGTTATGGTAGCTAATTATTATTTCATCATTAATCGATAATTGATCTAATTGTTCAAAGAAAGCAATTTTGCCTGTTCCTGAGTGAGCTGCTAGAATTAGAATACTATTGGTTTCATCTGGCATAATAGATTCTTTTAGAATTGTAATGTTTTTCTCAATAGTATTTTCTTTGCTGTTGATAGGGTATAATGGCCTTTTTAGATTAATTTTTGGTATTATTATATATCCTATTTCTTCTTTTTTTTCTATTATATATTTTGTATCATTAGTTATTTTTAATGATAATAATAATACTACTATGATTAATAAGAATAAACTTTTTTTCATAATAATATGATTAAGATTAATAGTAATAATTCTAGATAATTATTTTGTTCAGTGTGGGTATTAGGAACAGGTATTTTTAAATCTTTTAATTCAATAATCTCTTTTTCGGTATTTGTTACGTCTATATAGATTGGTTCTACTTTTTGATATCCAGGTGTAGTATTATCTTGAATAATAGTATATTTACCATAAGGAAGGGTTATTGTTGCTATACCTTCTTCATTGGTTGTTATTTCTTTTATTTCATCTTGATTGTTATTAAGAATTTGAAAAGTAATATTTTGTTCATTATATAGATTGTTTTCTTCTCCATATTTTTTATTGATAGTAATTATTTTCTTTATTATTTCGTTTTCTAAAGTGATTTCGACTTTAGGATTTTCTTTTGTTATGATTATTTCATAAATACTATTATCTAATAAGTAACCATTACCTGGTTTTATTTCTTTTAAATAATATTTTCCAAATGGTAAATTTTCTACTATAGCTTGGTTTTCTATTATTTCTAGTTCTGATATTTTGTTATTATTATCATCATATAGTTCATAGATAGCACCATCTAAAGTACCTTCTCCTGATGGTATGGTTGATTTGGTGTCTTTATCTATTTTTGTTACTTGTAAGTTGGTTTTAATTACTTCTACTTGAAATGATGATGTAATATTATTTATATCTCCAGTTTTTACTAGATTTTGACTATTGTTTGATTGATAAAAAATGAGTGGTTTGTGGTAATTATCAAATTCTTTTAATAACTGGAAGGTATAGGTACCTTCTTTTAGGTTTTCGATGATAATAGAATTATCTTCAATTATTTGATTTTCATTCAATGCAATATATTGATTTAAGACTTGATTTTTATCTTCTAGTCTTAAAGTTTCATCTTCTATTATGTGAATAGTTTGGTTGTTAAAACTTGGAGTTATAGTAGCTGTATTTACTAGGTTGTTTATTTCATTTATTTCTTCTAGGAATCGATTGATAGGACTACCATTTAACGTATCAGTAAAATAGTAGTTTCCTCCAGAATCAGATGCTTGCCATATCATTAATTGAGTAATAGCATACCATTTTTTATCTGTGTGGTTTTTGTAACCATATCCATAATAAGCTATCTTAGATATTCTATCTAGTTTTTCTTGAGTTAAGTTTGGGTTAGAAGTAGATTGATATGATTCATTTTCTTCAAAGAATTGGAATGGTTCAATACAATAAGCAAATTCATCAGTACCAGTTTTTCTAAAGAATCTAGCTTTCTGATAATAAGTAATTCTAGTAGTAAAATTATATTTACTCATATAAATTCCATCAATATACTCTGCTTCATAAAAAGATGCACTTTCTGCTTTTACATTTAAACATGGTAATAGTAAGCATATAATTGTTATTAAGAAAATTATTTTATTTTTAATAATATCCCTCCTTTTTCTTAATGAGGCTCATCTTATCATGTCTTTTATTAGATAGCAAATTGTACTTTTTTATTTTTCTTAGTTTTTTGAATGTTATTCTTTCTTTTTCGCTTAGTGATTATATTTTTTTTAATAGAATTAATTGGATAAAAAAAATAGTTTTCATATTTATTATGAAAGATGATATAATATGGAAGAGGTGATATTATGACCGATATAGAAATTTCAAGAAATAGTAAAAAATTAGATATAAGAGATATTGCTAAGAAGTTGGAGCTTAATGAAGATGACTTAGAATTATATGGTAAGTATAAAGCTAAGATTAAGATGATTAAAGATGATATTAAGGGAAAATTAATCTTAGTAACGGCTATTAGTCCTACTCCTTTTGGAGAGGGAAAAACGACTGTAAGTATTGGACTTGCAGATGCTTTAACTAGGATGAATAAGAAAACAATTGTTGCTTTAAGAGAACCTTCTATGGGACCTGTATTTGGTATGAAAGGTGGAGCTACTGGTGGAGGGTATTCTCAAGTAGTTCCGATGGAAGATATTAATCTTCATTTTACTGGTGATTTTCATGCTATTACATCAGCTAATAATTTGATATGTGCAGCTATTGATAATCATATTTATTTTGGAAATGAACTTGATATTCAAGAAGTGACTTTTCATCGTTGTTTAGATGTAAATGATAGGGCTTTAAGAGATGTTGATTTAGGTACAAGACATGATGCCTTTTCAATTAGCTCTGCTAGTGAAATCATGGCTTTATTTTGTTTAGCAACTTCATTAGATGATTTAAGAAATCGTCTGGGTAATATTATTGTAGGAATTAATAGTAAAAAAGAATTTGTAACTGTTAGAGATTTGAAATTAGAAGGGTCTCTAGTTGCTTTATTAAAGGATGCTTTTTATCCAAATCTTGTACAAACTTTGGAGAATACTCCAGCTATTATTCATGGAGGACCATTTGCTAATATTGCTCATGGTTGTAATAGTATTGTAGCAACTAAAACGGCTTTGTCATTGGCAGATTATGTTGTTACGGAAGCTGGCTTTGGAGCTGATTTAGGTGCTGAAAAGTTCTTAGATATAAAATGTAGAGTGGGAAATCTTACTCCTGATGCTGTTGTTTTAGTAGCTACTGTTAAAGCTTTAAAATATCATGGTGGTGTTCCAAAAGATAAAATTTTTGAAGAAGATCTTGAGGCGTTTAAGAAGGGCTTTGAAAATTTAGATAAGCATTATGAAAACTTGAGAAAATATGGTGTTTCTGTTGTAGTTTGTTTAAATCGTTATAATACTGATACAGATGAAGAGATAGAAATCTTTAAGGAACATTGTAGAGAAAAGGGTTATTTATGTGCTATTAGTACCGCTTATGTTGATGGTGGTGAAGGAGCAAGAGATTTAGCTAATAAGGTTTTAGCTTGTGAAAAGGGAGATTTTCATTTCTTATATTCTTTAAATGATTCTATTGTTGATAAAATAAATATTATTTGTCAAGAAATCTATGGTGCTAAAACTGTTCATATTAGTGATGAGATTCTAGAAAAAATACATGTTTTTGAAAAAAATGGTAAGGCTAATCTTCCAGTTTGTGTTGCTAAGACACAGTATTCGTTTTCTGATGATGCTAAAAAGTTAGGCGTTCCAAAGAATTTTGATGTTACTGTTAAGGATATTCGTCTTTATGGTGGAGCTAATTTTATTACTGTATTATTGGGTGATATTATGGTAATGCCTGGGTTATCAAGGAAACCTAATTTTGAAATAATTGATGTTATTGATGGAGAAATAGTAAATTTAAGTTAAAAAAAAACCACATTGGTGGTTTTTTATGTTGTTGGAATTTTTTCTTCCGGTGTTTGAGGTGTCTCTAGGCTACTATTGTCTGGTGTTTCTTCTTCTGGATTATTGTTATTTGGTGTATATACTGTTGGCCCTGGGTTTCTAACAATTACTTTTCCCTGGTAGGTAACACCTTTATAAATAATATAATATGGATAATCTCCTTGAATAGTAGGTTTAACTTGTGAAATATCTAGTGTTATGTTGTTATAAACTTCATCGGTAATATATTCTTCAATATAACTTCTTGGATTTGCTGATAAAGATTCACCTTCTTTAAAGGTTGTAATTTCTATTCTTTTTAATGTGAAGCTAACATTAGGTAGCTCTTTTTCTTTTACTTTTATGCTTCCTACATAAGTTTTCTTTTTATAAGATATTTTATATTGATAGGTACCTGCTTGATTAATATTTACTAAGGAAGTATCTAATTTTAAGGCTTTAAGGGCTGTATCACTTATTTTATCACTATTTTCTAAATAATCTCTTATATCTACGCTGATTGGATTATTTATTTCTATTTCAATATCTTTTAATTTTATTTCGTTTGTTTTAGCTTGTTGCTCTGCAATTTTTTTGGTTTCTATTTTTAATGTATAGGTAGTATTTATAATTGGTTTCACTTGATGATTCATAATGATACCACTTATTATTAAGAAAATACTCCAACTAGCTAAAATGATGGAAATAATTCGTTTTTGTTTATTATTGAAATTCACCATAAGCGAAACTCCTTATCCTAATATTTATTATAAACTATCTTTATATGTTTCTCAAGATTTTTTTCTTTAACTAAAAAAAAAGTATTACGAAGTGGTAATACATAAGATAATTTGAATCATTATAATGATGGGTATTCCTACTTTGAAGAGGATTTTTTTGGTTTTATGGTGAAATATAAGCATTCCTAGGATGATTCCAATTGCTCCTCCTATTAGGGCTATGAAGATTAGGGTTTTTTCGCTGATTCGATAGTTGTTTCTAAGAGCTTTTAGTTTATCCAAGCCCATTAATAATAGAGAAAGACAATTTATACCTATTAAGTAGATTTGTAATATCATAATTTAGCTCCTTGATAGGTGTTTCTTTTGACCATTTCTTTATCAATATCATTTAGGACACAAAATTTTTTGATAAGCCATTTTGGCTCAATTAATTCTTCTTTATCAGGATCTCCTGTAATTCTATGAATAACAATTTCTGGTCGAAGATATTCTAACTGATTAATTACAATGTCGATATATTCTTCTTTTGTTAATATATGGAATGGTTCTTTTTCATAGATTTTTTGCAATTTAGTATCTTTGATAATACTTAACATGTGTATTTTTACTCCTTGAATATCTAAATTATTTAGATATTTGATGGTATTTAACATATCTTCTTTTGTTTCATAGGGAAGTCCATTAATAATATGAACGACTACTGGTATCTTTCTTTTTCTTAGTTTTTTTACCATGTTTTCAAAACATTCAAGAGTATGACATCTATTAATTAGTTTTGAAGTTTCTTCCTTAATAGTTTGAAGACCTAATTCAATAGTTACATCTGTTCTTTCATTTAATTCTTCTAGATAATCTAGGCAGTCTTCTGTTATAGAATCTGGTCTTGTAGCAATGTTAATGCCTACTACATTTTCTTGTTTTAGGGCTTCTTCATATAATTCTTTCAATCTGTTTGTTGGGGCATAAGTATTTGTTCTTGCTTGAAAATAAGCTATATATTTACCATCTTTCCATTTCTTATTCATTTTCTCTTTTACTTTTATAAATTGTTCTTGTATTGAATCTTCTTTTTTCCCTGCAAATTCTCCACTTCCAGTTTTGGAGCAATAAATACAACCACCATAGCCAACAGTTCCGTCTAAATTTGGACAAGAAAAATTACCGTTTAAACTTATTTTCATGATTTTAGTTCCATATTTTTGTTTATAATAATAATCTAGGGTATGATATCTTTTGTTTGTATTGGAATACTTGAATTCTTTCATATACTTATTCCTTCCTGTTCTAAAATCGTTCTCATTGTACCATATCTTATGGTTTTTTGCAATTATTTATGTTATTATTAAAGTAGGTGGTATGCTTGAAAAAAATAAAGAAAATAAAGGTAAAACCAAAATTTGGATTATTTTTAAAAATATTAGGTGTTGTTTTTTGTATTTTTTTAGGTGTTTTTCTTTTTTATTATAAACAAGTTAATGATTTAAAAAGACTTGGGTATAGTAATATGGCAGCTAAAAATATTTTATTTTCTTTTCAAAAAAATTATATTATGTCAGTTGGTGAGAACGCTACTTTAAATGCTGCTTTTGAAAGTGATGATTTTGTAGTAGATAATTTAGATACTTATCGTAAGATTGATTATGTTCCTCATAAACACTTTATTAAGAATATTAATCAATTAGTTAAAGTTGGGTATAGTGTATCTGATATGAATATTATTTTTGCTCATGGTGATGATGAGGCAGTTACTCGCTTTAGTAAAAGGGAGAAGGTTCGTTACTTAGAGGAGTTCTTTAGTGTTGATTATGCAAAATTAGATTTATATGATCGGTATGTTAAGTATTCAGATGATACAGGAGAAGATGAGAACGTTACTGTTTTATTTGTTAATCTTGATATGGATTTACCTGATTATTCTGATTCTAAATTGGTAGATAAGTTTTCTATTGATATGTTGGTTAATAAACATCATCATTTGAGTGAGGATTTTGTTCCGGATGATTTAATAACAATTGATTCAGAATATGCTTCTTCCGATGATTTGCAATGTAGTCATATTGCTTTTAATGCTTTTAAGAAAATGAGTGAAGCGGCTAGTAAAGAAGGATATCAGATTGTTATTAATTCGGCTTATCGTAGTTATGCTGATCAGGTGGAGTTATCTGATGTATATTTGAAATCTTATGGTCAAGAATATGTTAATAAGTATGTTGCTAAACCAGGTTATTCTGAGCATCAAACGGGACTTGCTTTTGATATAGGTAGTAGAACTGTAAATGTATTTGGAAATAGTAAGGAATATCAATGGATGCAAGATCATGCTCATGAATATGGCTTTATACATCGATTTACAAAATCCTATGAATTTATTACTGGATTTAGAAGTGAGCCATGGCATTATCGATATGTTGGGGTAGATATAGCTACTTATATGAAGGAAAATAATATGTCTTTTGAGGAATACTGGGCTTTATTTTTAGATCAGTAGTAGTGTACACTTTTTTTTGATATATCTTTTTTTCTTTCAAAATTGTAAGAGATGTGCTATTATGTTAATAGAATAATAAGAAGGTGTTTGGTATGTATCCACTTGGAAAACAATTTGAAGTAGATTATGCTAAGGCAACGTGTGATCGAAAAGCAGTTGTTCAAGGTTCAAACTATCGAATTTCTGTTATTACGGAGAGGGTAGTGCGACTTGAATTTTCTCCTAATGGACAATTTAACGATAGACCTACTCAGTTGATAAAAAAGAGAAATGTTGGGCTACCGGATTTTTCAGTTCGTCAAGATGCCAATATTGTAGAAGTTACTACTAAATATTTTTCTTTGAATTATATTAAGGAACAACCTTTTATTGGTACTAAGGTTGACCCAATGAAAAATTTAAAAATATCTTTATTATCTAGAGAAAGAGATCGTTGTAAAGATTGGTATGTTGGTCATCCTGAAGCTAGAAATATGAAGGGTAATATGGTTGGAGTGGATTTCCCTATTTCTGATGTGTTACAAAAAGGATTATATTCTTTAGATGGTTTTGTTTCAATAGATGATTCTTATAGTAAAGTTATTATGGAAGATGGTACTTTAGGTAATCCATTAGAGAATCATTTGGATATTTATGTTTTTATGTATGATAGAGATTTTAAACAAGCTCTATTTGATTATTTTAAAATGACTGGAGCACCAGCATTAATTCCGCGTTATGCATTAGGAAACTGGTGGAGTCGAAATGTTCTATATGATGAAAAAAGTGTTATGGAATTAATTCGTCATTTTGAACGTAAAAAAATTCCTATTTCTGTTATGGTGTTTGACCATGATTGGCATCTAAGAGATATTGGTGATTATCAGGGCCTTAAAACGGGATTTACTTTCAATCCGGAGTTATTTCCGAATCCAGAAGCAACGATTGGAGAATTTCATAAGAGAGGTATTCGGGTAGGACTTTGTGTAAATCCGACTGATGGAATTTATCCTCATGAACAATATTATAAGCAAGCTAGTGAGTATTTAAAAATAAAAGCTCCGGCTATTATTCAGTTTGATCCCTTGAATCCAAAACTTATGGATGTGTTATTTAAAATGTTTTTGCATCCTTTGGAAGCTTTAGGTGTTGATTTCTTTTGGAATGATTCTAAAGGTGGAATGGATGTTACAAAGCTATGGGCATTGAATCATTATATGTATTTAGATTCTGGTAGAAATAGTAATAAGAGAGGTTTATTACTAGCTCGAGGAAGTGTTTATGCTCCACATCTTTATCCTGTATTGTATGGTGGCTCTAGTGAAATTAGTTGGCAGCATTTAAAAGAATTACCATTTTTATATCTAAATGCCGCTAATATTGGAGTTAGTTGGTGGAGTCATGATGTTGGTGGTAATCATGGTGGTATGGAAGATGGAGAATTGTATTTAAGATATGTTCAATTGAGTACTTTTGGACCTATCTTTAGATTTCATGGTGCTCGAGGAAGATATTACAAGAAGGAACCATGGTTGTGGGATGCTAAGACAGAAAACATTGCAGCTGATTATTTAAGACTTCGTCATCGTTTAATTCCTTATTTATATACGGAAGCTTATAATTATACAAAATCTGGAACTCCTTTGATTCAACCATTTTATTATAATTATATGTGGGTTTATGATGATGATTTATATAGAAATCAATACTATTTAGGTTCTCAATTATTAGTTTGTCCTATTTTGGAACCTAAAGATCCTATTATGAATCGTACAATTCATCGTTTCTTTGTTCCAGATGGTACGTGGTATGACTTTGTTACTGGAAAGAAATTCCCAGGAAATAAAAAGTATGTATCTTTCTTTAAAGAAGATGATTATCCAGTATTTGCTCATTCTGGTTCAATTATTCCTTTCTCTAATAGAAGTGATTATAATAATATTGGTCTTCCAACAGATTTAGAAATTCAAATATTTCCAGGAGCAAGTAATACATATACTTTATATGAAGATGATGGAATTACTTCTTTATATAAGGAAGGATATTATTTAAAAACATCTATTGACTATAACTATTTACGTAATAATTATACTGTTATTATACGTTCTATTGATGGTAAGAGTGGTATTGCTCCTGAGAGACGTAATTATAAAATGGTTTTTAGGAATACTAAAGAAGCTGAAAATGTTACAGTTTACTTTAATGCTGATAAACTAGATAGTGAAAATTATGTAGATGGAAATGACTTTGTAGTTGAAATAAGGAATGTTCCAACTATTGGACAATTAACTATTAATTGTAAAGGAAAAGATATTGAAATAGATGCAGTTCGTTTAATTAATGATGATTTGGATAGTATTTTAATGGATTTAAAGATTAATACTTATTTAAAAGAAGAAATAGGAGATATTATATTTGGAGATTTACCTTTGAATAAGAAAAGAATTGAGCTTAGAAAGCTTAAGAAGAAAGGTTTGTCTATTGAAAATATTAAGTTATTCTTGAAATTATTGGATTATATTGGTGAATTTTAGGAGGTTTGTCTGATGGAAGAAAAGGAAAAATTTTGGTTGTCTCGATTAGAGTTTTTAAAACAAGCTACAATTGATAACTATTGTGAAGAAATTGATTTTAATAATCATAAATGTTTATATGATTATTTAATTAAATGTGTTTTTTCTGGGGAATTTGATTCTATTATACCTATTAAATCCTTTAAAAATGTGGATAGAGAAAAACAAGAAGAAGTATTTCTAATGGTAAGAGAGCATCTTTCTTTGCTATTGTTCTCAGGAAATATTTCTAGTTGGGATTTTTCTATAGGTAATACTTATAGTGAAGACTATGATTATATATGTATGAAATTGTTAGATAATTATGATTTTTTATTAGGACTTGTTGAAAAGGGTGGGAAAGATGTTCTAAATTTATTATCTTCTTTTCAAGATGAATTTATTACTGAGGATAATTTAGTTGTTGGTCAATTAAGAACTAATTTTGAAAATGATAATATTTTAGAAGATGTATTATTAGAAATGGCAAAGAAGGATGGTCAGTTTAAAGAGCTAAATAATCATCAAAAAGAGATATTATGTGTTTATCCACAAAATGTTTTGTATCAGCGTAGTGGAGACGAATATAAATTAATATCTCCAACAGAGTTAATTCATCGTTTGCAATTGTCTTATTTTGGGACAATTGTTGCTGAATATGACTCTTTTGCAAAAATGAGTTCTGTGCTTGCTGCTGGTGATTTGTTTGAAAATACTGTTATTGATGTTTTTCTAAATAGTAAAAATAATGAAAAAAATTATAGAAATCCTTTTAGATAAGAAAAGAATAGAAAAAACTATTCTTTTTTCTTAAAAATCTTTTCTTTTTGGTCTTTTGTGTTATAATAATTGTAGTTTTTGTGATGAACGAGAAGTAGTAATATATTAATTATACATAGAGAGTCTATGGTTGGTGAAAATAGATTATATTAATATATGAACTTGTCTTGGGAGCAAATGGGTGATTCCGTTATCAATTAAAGAGTTAAGTTTACTTATAAATTAAGGTGGTACCACGAACAATTCGTCCTTATGGGGGAGTTGTTTTTTTTTAGGAGGATTTATGGAAGAGATTATATTATTTTTATTAACCTTTTTATTAGTATTAGTGATTTATGAGTTGTTTGTAGTTAGAAAATATCGTATCGATGACAGAAAAAGTAAGGTTAAAGAAAAAGAACCATTTGAAATACAATATTTAATAAAAAGATATCATTTAGATATGAGTAAAGTTTCTTATAATCAGTTATTGCAATTAGTAGCTTTAGTGTCTTCTTTTGATATTGCTTTGATTGTTAGTATTATTACAAGATTGGATTCTTTTTTATTAATTCTCCTGGTTGGTATTATATTGACATTTGTTGTTATTGTTGTGTCTTATTACTTTATATATTTATTTTATAAAAAGAAAGGAATGATAAAATATGGAAAACATAAATAAAATAGAAAAAAAATGGCAAAAGTATTGGGATGAAAAGAAGTCTTTTAAGGCGATAAATGGGGGAGATAAGAAGCCTTATTATATATTAGTAGAGTTTCCTTATCCATCTGGGGCTGGATTACATGTTGGGCATGTTCGTAGTTATACAGCTCAAGATGCAATTGCTAGAATGATGAGAATGCAGGGATATAATGTTTTGTATCCTATGGGATGGGATGCTTTTGGGGCTCCTGCTGAGCAATATGCTATTTTGAATCATATTCATCCAAAGGAAGCAGTTAAAGAAAATATTAAGACTTTTAAAGGCCAGATGAAGTCATTAGGATTTTCTTTTGATTGGGATCGTGAGTTTTCTACAACAGATCCTGATTATTATAAGTGGACTCAGTGGCAATTTTTGCAGTTTTATAAACATGGTATGGCTTATAAAGATACAGTTCCAGTAAATTGGTGTCCTCATTGTAAGAGTGTTCTTTCTAATGAAGATGCAGCTGGGGGAGTATGTGAGAGATGTGGTTCTCAAGTTGAACAAAAAGAAAAGAGTCAATGGATGCTTAGAATGAGTGATTATTCTGAGGATTTGTTGAAGGGATTAGAAGATACTAATTTTGCTGATAGGGTTAAATTAGGTCAAATTAATTGGATTGGAAAGAGCCAAGGAGTAGAGGTTGATATTGATATTGTTGGTGGAGGGAAGTTTAGTATATTTACTACTTGTCCTGAAACAATTTATGGTATAACTTTTTTTGTAATTGCACCTGATGGAAAATTAATTAAAGAGTTAATGGAGAGAGTTGAGAATAAAGATGAAGTAAATGCTTATATTAAAGAGACGTCTTTAAAATCAGCTATGGATCGTACCGAGCTTAATAAAGGAAAAACCGGTGTTGAAGTAAAAGGTGTTAAAGCAATTAATCCTGTTAATGGAAAAGAAGTGCCAATCTTCTTAGGTGATTTTGTTTTAGGTGATTATGGTACTGGAGCTGTTATGGCTGTTCCTTCTCATGATCAAAGAGATTTTGAGTATGCTAAAGAACATGGACTTGAAATTATTAAAGTAATTGATTGTGGAGATATTAGTGAGCATGCTATTGAAAAAACAGAATATATGGGACATGATTATAAAATGATTAACTCAGAAGAATTTAATGGAATGACTGTTGATTTAGCTCGTGAAAAGATTTCTGATATGATTGAGGAAAAGGGCTATGGTCGAAGAGTTAATAATTATAAAATGAGAGATTGGATTTTCTCTAGACAAAGATTCTGGGGAGAACCTATTCCTATGATTCAATGTCCAAAATGTGGTTGGGTTCCTATGAATGAAGAAGATTTACCTTTATTACTTCCTGATGTTGCTGAATATGAGCCTACTGAAGATGGAGAAAGTCCATTAGCTAATATTACTGAATGGGTTAATTGTAAATGTCCAAAATGTGGTCATGATGCTAAGAGAGAAACTGATACTATGCCTAACTGGGCTGGATCTTCTTGGTATTTTTTAAGATTTATGGATCCTAAAAATGATAAAGAATTTGCTTCCATGGAAGCTATGAAATATTGGAATAGAGTAGATTGGTACAATGGAGGAATGGAGCATACAGCAAGACATTTACTATATGCTAGATTCTGGGTACAATTTCTTTTTAATATTGGATTAGTTCCTAATAAAGAAATGATTTGGACAAGAGTATCTCATGGTATGGTCTTAGGTAGTGATAATCAAAAAATGAGTAAATCTAAAGGAAATGTTATTAATCCAGATGATATTGTTAAAGAATATGGAGCAGATGCTTTACGTACTTATGAAATGTTTATGGGTGATTATCAAATGGATGCACCTTGGAGTACAGAATCTTTAAGAGGATGTAAAAGATTCTTGGATAAAGTTGAAAGGTTAAAAGATAAAGTAAACGATCAAACTGGTTTTACTCAGTCATTAGAAGTAATTCAAAATAAAACTATTAAGAAAATTGAATATGATTTGACTCATATGGGTTATAATACAGTAGTTTCAGGATTAATGATTTTAGCAAATGCATATGATGATTTAGATTCTATTACTAAAGATGATTATCGATTATTGCTATTGCTATTGAATCCAATTGCTCCACATATTACCGAGGAGTTAAATGAAATGATTGGTTGTACTCCATTATGTGAGGCAGAATGGCCAAGTTATGATGAAGAAAAGATTATAGAAAATACAAAAGAAATTGCTGTTCAAGTAAATGGTAAATTACGTGGTACAATTACTATTCATATTGATGATGATGAACAATCTATTAAGGAAAAAGCATTGGAATGTGAGAATGTAATGAAACATATTGAAGGAAAAGAAATTGTTAGAATTATTGTCATAAAAGGAAAAATTGTTAATGTTGTTGTAAAATAAGGAGATTTTCTCCTTTTTTTTCGTCATTTTTTGTGGGAGTTTCTTTTTATACTCTTAATGGTGAGATTATGAAAGTTAAATTGTTTGATTGTGAAGATGAGGGTGATTTAGAAGAAGATGTTAATGGTTTTTTAGCTAATCAATCTTTAAAAATTGTTGATATTAAATATCAAGTTAGTGTGGGGATTTTTAGTGAGGAGCAAGTTTTTTGCTTTTCAGCTATGGTTATTTATTATGATAATTAGTTGAATTATTTGCTATTTTTGATATAATATGGTCAATTGAAGGGGAATAGTGATGAAAAAATATTTGCTTTTTTTCATATTTATACTTGTTTTTACCATTATAGGAGTTATATATTTTCATGATGATGGTTATGACAGTATAGAAGATAAAGTTAAACTAGTAAATCAAGTGTTTTTAAAGCAAGTTGATTCTTTTTCGGCTATGAGAGATATACAAATCAATCATCATTCAACAAAAAGGGAATTAGATAAAGAGATATCATCTTATTTAGACTCTATTTTGAATACTAGGATGATTATTGAGTCTATTCTTTCGAAATCTTCTTCTTTTGATATTAATAGAATAGAAGAAGATACTTATTTGTTTGATAGTATTGTTGCTATTAATTCTCAATCAAATAAATTAAATAGATATCTTTCTTCTTTTAAGAAAATTCTTTCTGAAGATAATAAGCATAGGACAAAAAAATATACTGAAATTGTTAGTTTATTGAATAAAAAAGAAATAGATTGTTATGTAAAAAAAGTATCTAGAGTGTCTGATAATATGGTATTGGATGCTGGCACTTTGGAGTTTTTAAATCAAAATAAAGATTATTGGTATTTAGAAAATGAAACTATAATTATTAAAAAAAGAAGAGTGTTTGATGAGTATCAGAATGTAAAGAATTCTCACTTAAAAGAAGAAATATCTGTTAAATTGATAAATGATTCTACTGGTCCTGTGATAGAAACAAAGAATGTTACTATTTATCTTAATCAAAAAGTTTCATTAGAAAACTATGTTAATTGTTATGATGAAGTTGATGATGAGGTCACTTGTTGGGTTGATGGTTCTTATGATTCTTCTAAGGTTGGAGAATATCCTATTAATGTTGAAGCTGTTGACCAAAGTGGTAATAGTAGTGAATCATCTTTTGTTGTTAAAGTGATTAAAAAGGTTAATCAAAAGCCTTATTCTATTGATGTTATTAGAAATCAAAATGTAGTTATAGTATATGGTTTAGATGATGAAGGTGAGTATACAAAAATTATTAAGGTTTTTACTTGTTCTACTGGTAGTAACAATGGTACTCCAACTGGTAATTATACTACTTCTAAGGGAGCTGTTTGGGGAGCTTTGTTTGGTGGTGTATGGGGTCAATATACGACAAGGATTGTTGGTAGTATTTTGTTTCATTCAGTTCCTTATTATTCTCGTGATAAAGGTAATTTGGAGTGGGAGGAATATAATAAACTTGGGACTCAAGCTTCAATGGGATGCGTTAGATTAACTGTACGTGATGCCAAATGGATTTTTTATAATATACCTGTGGGAACAGCTGTACATATTTATGATGGTAGTATACCAAATGGAGTGGCAAAACCTTATACTCCAAAGATTGATGGTTCTAATCCTAATAGAGGATGGGATCCTACGGATGATGATTATTCTAATCCTTGGTAATTTATTAAAAAACTTTCTTAAGAGAGTTTTTTTTTGTATAATGTTATTGGAGGATGCTATGAAGAAAGATGTTACTATGAGAAAAACTAATTTTGTAAAGGGTGCTTTTATTACTACTTTTGGAATTATTATTTCTAAGTTATTGGGAGTTCTATATGTTATCCCTTTTCATGCTATGATTGGAGAAAAGGGTGGGGCTCTTTATGGATATGCTTATACGATTTATGCTGTTTTTATGTCTATTGCTACTGCTGGAATTCCTTTAGCTATTAGTAAACTTGTTTCAGAGTTTCAAACTTTAGGTTATTATCAGGCTAAAAAAAGAGTGTTTTATTTAGGAAAAAAAGTTTCTCTTTTATTAGGTTTTGTTTGTTTTATGATTGTTATGGTTTTTGCTTCTTTGTTAGCTAAAGTAGTATTGGGTGATGTTAGTGGTGGAAATACTATAGAAGATGTTACTTTAGTTATTCGGGTTATTGGTACTTCTATTTTAATAGTACCTTTATTGAGTGTTTATAGAGGTTATTTTGAAGGGCATCGGTTTATGAGTCCACCATCTATTTCACAGGTTATTGAGCAATTGATTCGGGTGTTTATTATTATTTTTGGAAGTTATTGTACAGTGAAGATATTTCATTTATCATTAGCTGAGGCTGTTAGTGTAGCTTTGTTAGGAGCAACTATTGGAGCTTTCTTTTCTTTCCTTTATTTATTTTATAAGAAAAAAAAGAATCCTCTAAAGTTCAATGAGAAAATTCGTCCTGTGAATGAACCGAAAATTACTGATAAAACAATTATAAAAAAAATATGTATTTATGCTTTTCCATTTATTTTAATTGATATTTTTAAGTCATTTTATAATTTTGTTGATATGGCTACTGTAGTAAAAGGACTCGTTCATTATGCTAGTTTTGAAGCTTATGATGCAGAATATATTTATTCTATTCTTTCTACTTGGGGTGCTAAATTTAATATGATTATCTTGTCTATTTCCACAGGTATTGTGGTTAGTTTAATTCCTTCCTTGACAGAAAGTTTAGTAAAGAATGAAAAAGATGAAGTACAAAAGAAAATACATCAGGCTTTTAGTATGCTACTTTATTTTACTATTCCTTTAACAATGGGGATTAGTTTTTTAGCTAAGGCTGTTTGGTCTTTGTTTTATGGAAATAGTTTATATGGACCTAATGTTTTATGTTATTTTATATTTGTTGGTTTTTTTATTGGTCTTTTTACATCAATGGTTACTATTTTGCAAACATTAAAAGATTACAAGGTTGTCTTTATTAGCTTATTTATAGGGGTATTTTGTAAAGTATTATTGAATATTAATTTTATGAAAGCTTTTTATCAAATGGGATTACCTCCATATTATGGTTTTATAACTGCTAGTATTCTTGGATATTTTGTTTCTTCTATTATTTGTATTGTTGCTTTAAAGAAAAAATATCATATTCAGTTTGAAAATATGGTTCAAGATTTGATTAATATTATGGTTGCTTCTTTTTTAATGATTTTTTGTTTATTTATAATTAAATTGCTTGTTCCTGTTTATTCATCTTCAAGAATTGTTAACTTATTTATTATTCTATTTTATGGTATTGTTGGAATAGTTATTTATTTCTTTTATGGTAATATAACAGGACTTACTAAAAATATTTTAGGGAAACAATTTTTTAAAAATATTCGTATTAATTTTTTCTCTAAATAAATTGTAAAATAAAAAAATAAAGTATTATTTAAATACTTTATTTTTTATTTGTTTTAATCCATGATATAGTTTAAAGGCTAGTTTGTAGGTATTATACCAAAATGTTGAAACTACTAAATCATATTCTCCGATTAGTTCAACGACATGTCCACCAAAACTTTTTTTAAAAAGGTATAATCCATATAATGGATTTTCTTTTCGAAAATCACCGGTAATTCCATAAAAGTTATATCTTTTATAATGATTATCAATTGCATATTTTATCCCAGCATAGTGAACTGTATAGGCTGATTGAAATTGCATTAAGTTATCATCTGTTCCACCAAATAGGGATAATACTTCGTTACCATAAATTAAGAAAAGTATGGTACCTAGTACTTTTTTATCTCCATATTCTTTTTGATATCCTTTTATTTTAGTTAGTTGATTTTCAAGTCTTTCGATTGAATCTTGATCTTGTTTATTGGATGATAAATATTTTTTTTCATTCATTTTTAGTAGTTGATTATCATGCTTGTAAATCCTATCTTTTAAGTTTTTCTCTGTTTCTTCTTTTTCTTTCTTGGTGTTTTCATAATATTCTTTAAAATCAATTTCGGCAATTAATATTTTTAGGATTCCTGATTCATGGAGATTATCCCACATTGCTTCATAATAGGATAGTGGTCTATCAATGAAATCTCTTCTATCTCCAGTATGCTCCATTATGCTTTTAAATAAAGGTAACTCTTCTCTTGTTATTTCACGTGTTTTAATACTTGACTTTTCGTTTTTTCTGAGAATTTGTCTAGTTTTAGATTCCATATCTTTTTGTACTTCTTCTTCACTTCGATTATTAATCTCAATGACATGCATCCATCTTGGTTGAAGAGATTCTTGCATAGTGTTAAAGCCAAAAAATTTATATCCTAATGCTTTTAAATTATCTACAGCTTTTTTATTTTCATAACCATTTTCTACTATTTCTCCATTATTATCATGTTCTTGATATTCTACATAAGGATCGATTTTTATAAATATGGCATTTTCTTTTTTGGCAAATTTTTTTATTTTTTCGGTAAATTCTCTTAGTAATTCCTTATTATTATAATCTATTAGGAATCCTCTTGGAGAGTAAAACATCTTTTTTTTGATAATTGGTAGAGTTTTAGATAATATTAGGGCTCCAGCTACTATTTTTTTGCCATTTTGTAATCCTACATAATAGCTATCCCAACCATTTCTCTTTTTTAAGTTTGCCCATTCTTCTGTTTGATGAAATGTTATTTGTTCGTGATTATCAGCAAACTTTTTAAATTCCTCTTTACTCAGTTTTATTAATTTCATTTTTAAGCGCCTTCTTACTTTTTTGTCTTATTATTTTTCTATATATTGGTACTAGTTTTGTAAAGATGAAGTACATTAAAGGATTTGTAATATAGTCCCATTCTCCAATAAACTCTATATAGTCTCCTCCAAATTTCTTTTTGAATTCATGTAAACCTAGTCTTGGGTTGTCTTCACTTAAATCTCCAATTGTACCAAATTGGTCATAGATTTTTAAGCCTCTATCTTTACAATATTTTAAGTGTTCAAAGTAGGTATTATAGTTTACATATGTTTCTTGTAAAATATTATGATTTCCTGCATATAATACCCAGGCTTTATCACCATATTCAATAATCATATGACCACTTAGAGTAATATCATTTCCATATTCTTTTTTATATTCTTTATATTTTTCAATTTCTTTTAAAATATTATCTTTTTGTTTTGTTAATTCATTTAATTTTGATTTGGCACTCTTACTTAGATTATCTATAGGTAAAATTGATATTTGATTATTAATTTCTTTAAGATTTTTTTCTAGAGCTTTGATTGTTTTTTGAATGTGTACTTTTCCTAAAAACAAAGTTGCTTTACTATTTTTGTTGCCATTAAATATTTCATATAGAGTTTCATAATAATCTTCATTATAAGAAATAAAGTCTTTTCTACTTTCTGTAAGAGTCATTAATTTGTAAAAGTCTTTTAAATCATCTTGATTTCCTATGGTAACCTCTGTATCTAGTTTTAGACTTTTTGCTATTCGTTGTTTAGTTGTTTTAGAAAAATGATTTTCTATCTCTTCTAGAGACTGATTTAAATCAATTCTGAAAGTATACCTAGGTTGCATTGTTTCAAAGTTTTTGGTAAAGCCTTGATGTTTAAATCCACATTCTTTGATGGAATTAAAAATATATTCATAATCTGGATTTGGTTTTTCTTCTCCTTGATAATTAATAGATGTTTTAATAATATCTGGATCTATTTTAACGAAAATGGCATTTTTTCGTTTGGCAAAGGCAACTATATTTTTAGTCATAGTTTTCAATAGTTCTTTCTTTTTATAATCTAATACAAATCCTCTTGGTGCATAAAAATAACTAAAATTCATAGGTAGTTTTTTTTCTAATAATAATGTAGCAGCGACAATTTCATTGTTTTCATTTACTAGGGCTAAGTAGTATGGGGTAAGATTCTTTTTAACTTTTGAAAATTCTCCCCAAGCTAGTGATTGTAGGAAATGAGATTTGGTCGGATGATTCTTTACAAATAAATCGAATTGTTCTTTTTCAACATGTGTTAATTTTAACATTTTGACTCCTCACTTTCTTTTATAATTAGTATAACATAGCTTTTTCAAATGAGTAGTCTTTTTTCTATTAAATCATGTTATAAGTATCTATTTTTTTTAGATAAGTATTATCTTTTTTTTGATTTAATTCTTCTAGATGTTTTATTCTTTCTTCTAATTCCTTTATTTTTTCTAGTAATCCATAGTTTATATTAATTGGGAAAGGATATGGATAAGGAAATTGATTCATCTAATCACCTTCTTACTCTTCTTATTATATGCTATAGGAAAAAAAAAGAAACTATGCTAGAATAAGAAATTGGGTGATACTATGCGTCTTAGAAATGTAAAAAATAAAGAAATAATTATGGAAGAAGCTGATTCTTTAATAAAGGATCCTTTTCCTTACTGTGGTAAGTGGAAAGAATATTTTAAAAATGACAATCCTATTTATGTTGAGATTGGAATGGGAAAAGGAAAGTTTATTATAGAAAATGCTATGAAATATCCAAATATAAATTTTGTTGGAATAGAAAAGTATGATAGTGTTATTGTAAAAGCTATTCAAAAGTTAGATGGTAAGTTAGATAATCTAGTATTTGTAAGAGCTGATGCTTTGATGATTGATGAAATTTTTGATCATGAAATATCTTGTATTTATTTAAATTTTTCCGATCCATGGCCTAAAAATAGACATCATTTGCGACGCTTATCTAGTAGTCTTTTTTTAGAAAAGTATGAATCTGTTTTCATTGATCAAAAAAGGATTGAGATGAGAACAGATAATAGGTTATTATTTCAATATTCTTTAGTATCTTTTAGTGAAGCAGGGTATGTTTTGAATAAGGTATATTTAGATTATCATCAAGATGATACACCTCTTATTACTACTGAATATGAAGATAAGTTTTCTAATAATGGGATGCCTATTTACTATGTTTCTTGCTCCAAAGATTGTCAGTAAAAACGTCAAGCACTAGAAAAAAATTTACCAATTGTAAAAATAATGATATAATGTAATAAGAGTAGGTGAAATATGAAAAAATTATTTATTTTACTTTCTATTTCCGTACTTTTCATAACAGGGTGTAGCATAAAAAAATTAGATAATAATAGTATTGAGAATAATTTAGATACGCTTATGTCTGTGAAAGTATCCATGTATAATGAATTTTATGAAGGGTATAAGTATTATTTACCTAAGACGCTTCGGTTTGTTGATAAAGATGAATATAATGCTGTATTGATGGATTTTCATAATAATAGATATTATTTATATGTTGATGCAATTAGTTATTATCATAAAATTTCTAACAATTATGAAGAAAATAGTGAATCTTATCTTTCAAAACGTTTAGATTATGGTAAGAAAACAGGCTATATTCAGATTGATGAAGTAGATTCTAATTATTTTGTTCAATTTGTATTTCATTATGCAAAAATGGAAGCATATGTTCCAAAGGATGAAATTGTTGATGTTGTTTCTAATATGTGTTCTGTCCTTAGAAGCGTTAAATTTCATGATGCAATTTTAGATAGTTTAATTGGAGAGAATGTTTTAGATTATAAAGAAGAAGATTTTTCGTTATTTAAAGCTGATCCTTCTAAAGAAAACTTTTTAGATGTTGTTGAGAGAGAGGAAACAGATCTATATAAGAAAGATTTAGAGGATGAGAAAATAGATTTAGATAACTAAATAAAAGAGGTGAACTCATGGGTTTATTGGATAAATTAAAAAATGCTCTTTTTGAGGTAGAATATGTTGAAGTAGAAGAACCTCCTAAAAAAGAGAAAAAAGTAAAAGAAAAGGCCGAAAAACCAATTGCTAAGAAGATTGTTTTACCAGGTAAAAGAGAAGATAAGATAGAAGAATTACAAGAGGAAGAATTAAAGGATGAGGATTTTGAAATTCGTCCTAAGGAAGAAGTAAAAGAGCAACCTCATGAAGAATTTAAATTTATGGATGATGAAGATTTTAAAATTGAGGATGACTATGTTCCAGAAGAACCTGAAATTCTTCAAGTTTTAGATGAGTCAGAAGAAGTTCTTAATGAAAAAAATGAAGAAGTAGCTGTATATCCTGAAAGAAAAATAGAGGAAAAGCCTGAACTCTATCCAACTTCTTCAAATGTATATAAAGAAAGTAAACCATATGGGATGGATCAAACTTATAATGTCCCTGTACATGTGTATGGTACATATGAAAAGAAGGAAGAGAAGACTTATTTTAAGCCAAGTCCAATTATTTCTCCTATATATGGCATTCTAGATAAGAACTACAAAAAAGAGGATGTTAAAGAGAAAAAAGATGTTAGAATTTCATCTTATAGTAGAACTAATGTAAGTGTAGATGATATTAGAAATAAAGCTTATGGTGAAAAAAGAAGATTACCAAAAGAGGAAGAACCAGAAGTTGATGATACTAAATTTGAAGTAGATGAAGAAGATGATGAGAATTTATTAGTTGATTTAAGTGATCATTCTAAACCAGAGGTAAAAGAAATTACGATGGGAGATGCTTTGGAATATTTTCAAGATTTAGGGTTAGAATATAATGTAGATTATGTAGATGCTAGTAAGGAAAAAGCTGCTCCTAAAAAAGAAAAAGAAGAAGAGCAAAAAAAAGAAGAAGAGATTAATCCTGTTGTTCAAGATATTGAAGATGTCGTAGAATCGGCTGATGTATTGGATACTCCTGTATTAGATGTTCCTGATGAAAAGAAGGATGATGATACAGATGATGATAACTTGTTTGATTTAATTGATTCGATGTATCAAGAAAACGAATAGAAAGGAGATTCCTATGGATATTAATACTTTTTTATCTGTACTACTTTATGTATCTGCTATTGTCTTAATTATTGTGTTTATTATTGTTGGAATAAAACTAATTACGATTTTAGATAAAGTAGATAAAATTACAGATGATGTTTCCAATAAAGTTGATTCTTTTAGTGGAGCAATCTCAACTTTTAGTAAAGCAGCAAATGGACTTGCTAATATCAGTAATTCTATGGTATTTGGTGTTAGTTCTGCAGTATCAAAAATATTTAATAAGAAAATGAAAGAGGAGGATTAAAATTATGAGTAAGAAAAAGAAATTTGGAGGTTTTTTAGCTGGTGCTCTTTTAGGAGCTGGTGCTGGTTTGTTATTTGCACCTAAATCTGGGGAAGAGACTAGAAAAGAGTTAAAAGCTAAATTAGATGAAATGGTTAATCAAGCAAAAAAGATTGACATTGATGATGTAAAAAAAGAATTTGATGCTAAAGTTAAAGAAATTAAAGAAGGATTAGAAGATTTAGATAAAGAAAAAGTAATGGATTTTGCTAAGAATAAAGGAGCAGAATTAAAGGTTAAAGCAGAAGAATTAGTTGATTTAGCTAAAGAAAAAGGAACTCCTGCTTTGAAAAGTACTGCTGAAGATGTTTTAAATAATGTTATTAAAGTATCTAAAGAAGCATTAAAGAAATTAGAAAAATAAAAAAATGATTATTTTTTAATCATTTTTTTTGTGCCTTCTTCTTTTTGCTTGCTTAATTGAAATTGTTGCTGTTTCTCTTCGGATGGTGTAGTAATTAAATCCTTTCTTTTGTTGTTCTCATTTTTTTCCATTTCTTTTTTAGCAGCTTCTATATATGGTTTTTTTAATTCATTAATTCTATCGATAAAATCTTGATCTGATGGTAAGTCTGTATATTTAAGTAATTTATTAATATTCTTATTTATTAATTTTAGTGTATCTGTTGCATTTAAAAATAAAATACTTGCCATATATTGTGATTTTTTTATTTCTTGTTTAATAATGTTTAATTTTTTTTCTCTAATTATTTCTTGCTCTTTTGTCATGTTTATTCCTCTCATTTCTTAGTATATTATCTTACTAAATAATGATTATTATGTCAAACCTATTCTAAAGACTTATTGCATTCCTTTATTATTTGTGATAAAATGAATTTAATTTTCAAGGAAGAGTTTTTAGTAGAATTAATAATATTTTATAGAGACTTAGTGATTGGTGAAAACTAAGAGTATTATTATTTTGAAATACAGGCTTGGAGAAAAATCGTTACTCGCGTTAAGAGATTAAGAGCATGTTTTACATGAATTAAGGTGGTACCGCGAATATTTCGTCCTTAGGATGATTATTCGCTTTTTTTTAGGAGGATTTATGCATACAGAATATGAGGTAAGAATACTAGAAATTGATCAAGATGAGATAATAGCTAAATTAGAAAAGTTGGGTGCTAAAAAGGAATGGGATTTATTACAAAGACGTTATGTTTATGACTTTATTCCTAAAGTTGAAGGAAAATGGATTCGTCTTCGGACAAATGGAGAGAAAACTACTTTAACTATTAAAAACTTAGTTTCTTCAGAAATTGATGGAACTCAAGAATTAGAAATTGAAGTGGATGATTTTTTGAAATGTAATCAAATATTAAATGAACTTGGGTATGAAGCAAAAGGATATCAAGAAAATAGAAGAATTCAATATTCTTTAAATGGAGTAGAGATTGATATTGATTCTTGGCCTATGATTCCTACCTATTTGGAAATTGAAGGCCCTAGTGAAGAAGCTGTTTATGAAATTTTGGGGTTATTAGGTTATTCAAAAGAAGATTGTGTTACTACTGATGTTGAAGGTATTTATTTAGATTATGGTTATAATTTGGAAGAAATATATGATTTGAAATTAGAGGAGGAGAGAAAATGACATTATTTGAAGAATTAGTTTGGAGAGGTTTAGTTAAAGATGTTGCAGGAGAGGATATTGCGGATAAGTTAAACAATGAGAAGATTACTTTTTATTGGGGTACTGATCCTACAGCAGATAGTTTACACTTAGGTCATTATTCTAGCTTGGTTACAGCTAAAAGATTGGCTAAAGCTGGACATCATCCAATTTTATTATGTGGTGGGGCTACTGGGTTAATTGGTGATCCTAGACCTACAGCTGAAAGAGAAATTATTAGTAAAGAGAAACTTAATGAAAACTTAGATGGTATAAAAGCTCAAGTTAGTAAAATATTTGAAGGAAAAGCGGAAGTTGTTAATAATTATGATTGGTTTAAGGGATATGAGTTTACAGATGTTTTACGTGATATTGGCAAGTATATTACTGTAAACTATATGTTAGATAAAGATATTATTAAGAGAAGATTAGAAACAGGTATTACATTTGCAGAATTTGCTTATATGTTAATTCAAGGATATGATTTTTTATGGTTATATGAAAATAAAAATTGTATTATGCAAGTTGAAGGGTCTGATCAATGGGGAAATATTACAACTGGTATTGATTTAATTAAGAAAAAATTAGGAAAAGATGCTTATGCTTTTACTATGCCTTTAGTTCTTGATAAATATGGTAATAAATTTGGTAAGAGTGAAGGAAATGCTTTATGGTTAGATGAAAATAAAACTTCTTCTTATGAGTTATATCAATTTTTAATAAATGTAGATGATGAAATGGTTGTTGATTACTTAAAGATTTTTACATTCTTAAGTGTTGAAGAGATAGAAGAATTGGATAAAAAGAATAAAGAACATCCAGAATTAAGAGAGGCTCATAAGGCTTTAGC
Source organism: uncultured Erysipelotrichaceae bacterium (assembly GCA_902780395.1). Classification (GTDB taxonomy): domain Bacteria; phylum Bacillota_I; class Bacilli_A; order RF39; family UBA660; genus UBA3789. The sequence goes on along the minus strand of CACZFH010000018.1, from coordinate 7,722 downwards.
TCGTGAAATTATTACTGATTTACATGGTGAAGATAGTTATTTAGAAGCTGTTAAGATTAGTGAATCTTTATTTAGTGGGGATATTCGTTCTTTTACTTCTAAGGATATTGAAGTTGCGTTTAAAGGATTAAAACCATTTGAGATTACTGAAGATTTATCAATTGTTGACTTATTAGTACAAGGTGGTATTTGTTCTAGTAAAAGGGAAGCTAGGGAATTTGTAGGAAATGGTTCTATTACTTGTAATGGAGAAAAAATTACTGATCTTGAGTTTGTTGTTTCAAAAGATAAGTGTATTGACTCTAGATTTATTGTTATTCGTAGGGGTAAGAAGAAATATTATATAGGTATTTATCAATAAGGAAATATTTAGTATTTCCTTTTTATTTGAAGTTAAATTTGATACAATATAAATATAGGAGGATTTATACATGAGTAAAAAGAGTAAAAAGAAAAAAAATAAAAATGATAAGAGTATTAAATATGTTATTGCTATTTGTATTGTTATTTTAATTATTGAACTTGGTGTATTTGTATCTTCTCTTTTATTTAAACATACTGAGTCATTGTATTTTGATGGGATTAATGCTATTAAGAAAAATGATGATTATTATGTTGCGGTTGGTAGTAATAATGATAATGATTTGCATTATGAAAAGGCTAAAATTTCTATTTATAATAGTAAAAGAGAAAAGCTTTTTGAAAAGTTATATAATGTTGGATTTAATAGTGCTTTTTTTAGTGTATGTTTAGATGATAATGGTTTTGTTGCGGTTGGTAGTTATGAGAAGACAGAGGAGGAACATAATAATTCTATTAGAAGAGCTTTGATTGTTAAGTATGATTATGATGGTAATTTATTGTTTGAACAAGATTTTCAATTATTAGATAATTCTAAGTTTATGGGTGTTTTTTATTATGATAATGAGTATTATGCTATTGGACAAAGTATTTATAAAAGTACAAAAGTAGGAAATGATGCAGGTGGAGCAATTTTAGTTAAGTATAATAAAGAAGGTAAAATGGAATGGAATAGAAGTATTGGAAGTGCTAAATCTGGGGTTTTCAATGATTTATATATTACTGAATCTGGAATATATGCAGTTGGTTTATTAGATGATTCTATTGGTTTAATTGCAAAATATCAGTTTAATGGGGATATTGTTTTTCAAAAAGAAATAGAGGGAATCTCTGGTGCTGGTTTACGTGGAATACTTCAAGCTGATTCTTCCTTTTATATAAGTGGCTCTATTAAAACAGAGAATGAAGATGGGGCAATTATGTATAAGGTTAATGAAGATGGCGATATATTAAATTCTCAATTATATAATAAAGTTCCAAATGTCTATTTTCATAATTTAGTTTATGATGGAGATAGCTCTATTGTTGTAATCGGTTCTAGTTTTACTGAAAAGAAATCTTCTGAGCCTACTATAGATATGGTAAATTATGATGGACTAGTTGTAAAATACAATTTGGATTTAGAAATGGTTACTGATGCGATGTATGGTGATGAAAGAGATGATTATTTTACGGATATTATTTATGATAAAAGTGATTATTTGGTAGTTGGATATTCTTCTTATGAAGATGGTAGTTATTTAAGTAAATTCATTCATTATAGTGATGCCTTGAAAGTATTAGGGGTGGAATCATGAAAATAGTATTAGTTAGACATGGTCAAACAGAGAATAATTTTTTGGGAAAAATACAAGGATTAAGTAATTCTTTATTAAATGATACTGGACGAAGACAATGTCAGAATTTGCGAAGAAGAATAGATAAAATACATTTTGATTATTGCTATATGTCTCCTTTAGTTAGAGCTGTTGAGTCAGCTTTTATTCTTGTTGGAGATTATTGTGAAATAATACCTGATAAGAGATTAATTGAAAGAAATATGGGAGAACTAGAAGGAAAGCCTTTTACAGAATATAATGCTTACCAGTTTTGGAACTATACTCTAAATCGAAGTGACTTTGGAATTGAACCGGTTCAAGATGTTTTTAAGAGATGTGAAGACTTTTTGAAATATATTGCTGATAAACATGCTGATAAAACTATTTTGATTGTTACTCATTCTGGACCATATCGAGCTTTGCGGTATTTACTTAATAAAGAGACTTTAAAGGGCCCTTTGTTAGATGGTCGTATTGAGAATTGCCAGTATGAGGAATTTGAGATTAATTAATATTAGGAGGAATAAGTATGAATTTTATTAATATTCTAATTGCTGTTCCTTTTATTATGTGTTTACCATTAGCTTTTATAGGATTATTAGTTGAAATAAAACTTAATAAAAAGGTTGGTAGGCTTTTACAATATATGGGAGCTTTTTTATGTGTTATTGTTATTTTTGAGATGCTTATTTTTGTGTTAAGTGTTTTTCTTAGGAAAAACGACTTGACTTATGGGAACTTTTTGGTGGGGCATCAAGATGAATGGAGGCAATATGTTGTTGAGTGTATTGATGATATAGATACTATTGAAATGATTGATAAACATATTGCTTCCGAATTGAAAAATAAAAAAGTTGAGTCTATTACATCTATAACGAAGGAAGATGTTGTTTCTTATTCTTCTTTAAAGGCTAGTGGTTATGTTACTGTTAAAATTGCTTATAAAGAATCTAAAAAGAAAGTAAAAGTAAATATACCTTATGAATTATTGTTTTTCAGTGATTTAGATGAGGATGGTTATTCTTTTGAATGGGAACATTTTTTGTCACTTATTTGACAATAAAAAAAACTCTTTTTAAGAGTTTTTTATTTGTTATAGAATTCAACTATTAATGCTTCATCGATATCAGCATTTAATTCATTTCTTTCTGGTAAACGTACATAAGTAGCTTCTTTCTTGCCTTCATCATAAGTAATAAATTCTACTCTCTTTGTTACTTTTGATAAAGCTTCTTCTACTACTTTTAAGTTCTTGTCATCTTCTTTAAGAGAAATAACATCTCCTGGTTTACATCTGTATGAAGGAATATCAACTTTCTTTCCATTTACAGTAACATGTCCATGGTTTACTAATTGTCTAGCTCCACGACGAGTTGATGCAAAACCAATACGGAATGCTAAGTTATCTAATCTAGACTCTAATAATCTTAAGAAATTTGTACCTTGGATACCTTTCATTTTAGCAGCTTCTTCGAAAGTTTTTCTAAATTGTCTTTCGTTTACCCCATACATGAAACGTACTTTTTGTTTTTCTTTTAATTGAGATCCGTAATCTGATAATTTTCCTTTACGATCTTGACCATGTTGTCCTGGTCCATATGGACGACGAGCTATTTCTTTACCAGTTTCACCAATTGAAAATCCTACACGACGAGCTTGTTTGTAACTTGGTCCTGTATATCTTGCCATACTTATTCTCCTTTCCTATATTACAAAGTCTTGAATGATTTAGCCATTAATTAGGGAGTTATTCTTTCACTAAACAGCCTAATCGCTACTTTATTTTGAAAACACATTAATTAATTCTAAATCTGCTGTTTCAAGAAATTTGCACTATTAATTATATGTTAAAAATGCTTTTATGTCAAGGAATTGTTGTTTTATCGTAAAAAAAAATAGATTATTATCTTAAAATGTAGAATTATAGATTATATTTGTGATAAAATGAAAGTGAGAATAGAGGTGAAGTTATGCAAGGACAATTTTTAATCATAGGTTCTAGTTTTGTTATTGCGATTATTATTGTAATTGTTATACTTCATTTCGTAAAAAAAGCTGAAATGAAATATTATCGTAATAAAGTAAAAAACTTAGAAATACAAAGAAATATGGTAGCTTCAACTCCTGTATTAGTGGAATTATCTAAGATTGAGCCTATTATAAAGAATGATAAGATGGAAGAAAAATATAATAGATGGCAAGATCGATTTACGGATATTAAAGAGAGAAGATTAACTATTATTGATGATATGTTAATAGACTTAGATATTTATGTAGAAAAAAGAGACTATAAATCTTGTGGTTATCGTATTGCTACTGCAGAAATTGAAATTTATAAGGTTAGAGAAGCTGCAGAACATTTGTTAGAAGAGATAAAAGATATTACTTTGAGTGAAGAGAAGTATCGAGCTATTGTTACTAAATTGAAAACAAAGTATCGTTCTCTTAATAAAGAATTTCAAGAACATCGTGATTTATATGATTTTATGCAAGATGCTGTTGAATTACAATTAGAAAATATAGAAAAAAGATTTTTGGATTTTGAAAAAGTCATGGAATCTAATGAATACAATGAAGTGGTACAGATTTGTAAGGCATTGGATGCTATGATTGATCATATGGAGATTATTATTAGTGAGTTGCCAGATGTTTTATTAATGGCTAATAAAGTTATTCCTAATCGGATGAATGAGATTCAAAAACTTCATAAAGAAATGGTTGATGAAGGATATGTTTTAGATTATTTAAATATTGATTATAATATTGAGGAATCTAAAAAGAATATTGATAAAATACTTGATAAAGTCAAAGTTTTAAATTTGGAAAACTCTATGTTTGATTTGAAGACAATGTTGGAGTATTATGATTCATTGTTTGTTGATTTTGAAAAAGAACGCTTATCTAGAAAAGTATATGAAGAATCTGTTGGTGACTTTCAAAAGCGATTGGAGAAGACTAATACTTTGGTTAAAGAAGTATATGATCAACTAGATGATATTAAGAATATGTATGATTTAAATGATGAGGATATTCAAACTATTCATGAAGTTAATCGAACATTAATTGTTATTAATGATGATTTTAAGAAGACAAAGGCTAAGGAAGAGACTAAGTCAACTCCTTATTCAACTTTGCATGAAGAAGTTGATAATTTATCAAATCGTTTGATAACAATGGAAGAAGATTTTGATTTTGCTTTAAAATCATTAGGAAACATGTATGATGATGAAGTTAGAGCTAGGGAACAGTTAGAAGAGATTCAGGGCTTCTTAAAGTCTTGTAAGGATAAAATGAGACATTATAAATTACCTGTTATTACTGATCATTATTTTGTTCAATTAGCTGAGGCTAAGGAAGCAATTGGAGAAGTTGAAAAAGAACTTAATAAGAAACCAATTGTTATTAAGACATTAAATACTAGAGTGGATACTGCTCGTGATTTAGTTTTGAAGCTTTATAATACTACTACGGATATGATAAAGACGGCTGAATTAGCTGAAAAAGTAATGGTTTATGCTAATCGTTATCGTTCTAAGTTTGAAGAAATTGATAGGGCTTTAATAGATGCTGAAAAAGCATTTTATAAAGGAAAATATAAAGAAGCTTTGGATATATCCATTAAATCTACTTCTGCAGTAGATGAAAATATTTATAGAAAGTTGATGAGTGTGTATGAGAAATAATCGTGGATTTGGAAAATTTGAAAGTTTAACAGTTTTTGTTATTCTTATTGGAGTTATGGCATTTTTTTTACACTCCACCTTGGGAGGAGTTTCTAAAAAACAATTGAATAAGTTTAAAGATTTTTCTGTTACTTTTTCTAAAGCTGTTTATATGAATATAGATTCTTATAAAAATCCTAGTGCTGTATATTTAGAGGAAGTTGTTGATCAAGGATTTATTGAAAAAACAAAAAGTCCTTTTTCTACTGAAACTTGTGATTATTCTGAATCAAAAGTTGAGACGGAAGGATTATCATCAAGATTTGTTACTTTAAAATGTGATCAATTTTTAATTTATCGTGAAAAAACAAGTGATTTAAGTCATGTTACTATTTATGAAGTTTCTGATTGGACTTTGGAAAGACCTGAGGGTGAAAATGTTGATGAAGGAGTTTTATATAATTGTCAAAGAGCAGATGGATCTTTAGTTTTCCCTAAATATCGTGAAGAGTATTCTTTCTTGTATGGTTATAATAAAATATATAGTCAGAACTATCGTAATATTGCTGATATAAAAACAACTAGTTGTACGGTTGTATCTAATACTTTTTATCGTACTCGTGAAGAATATAAAGAAAAATAGGTCTTTGGGCTTATTTTTTTTTCTTTTCTATGATAAAATATGCATGTTGGAGGGATACTTATGAGACGTGTTATTTTAATAAAGTATGGGGAATTGTCTACCAAAAAGGCTAATCGTAATTTTTTTATTAATACTTTGTATCAAAATATTCGTGAAAAATTAAAGAATTTTGATGTTAAGATTCATAAAGATCGAGCTCGAATGTATATTGAATTTATGGATAAAGACTTAGATTTTATTAAGAATATTATTGATAAAATTTTTGGTATTCATTCTTACCATATAGCTTATATTGTAGATACTGATGATTCTATGATTCAGAGTACTTTACTAGAATGTGTTGAAAAAGAAAAATTTAGTACCTTTAAAATTGAGACAAAGCGTAGTGATAAAAATTTTCCTATTCATAGTCAAGATTATAATAAAGTATTAGGTGGATTATTATTGAAAAATATTTCTAATATTAAAGTAGATGTTCATCATCCTGATTTGTGGATTAAGGTTGAAATTAGGGAAAAAGAAAGTTTTATTTATTATCATTCATATAATGGTAGTGGTGGTTATCCAGTTGGTACTCAACCAAAAGGTTTATTAATGCTTTCAGGAGGTATTGATTCTCCTGTTGCGGGATATTTAGCTTTAAAGAGAGGAATGACTTTAGAAGCGGTTTATTTTGAAGCTATGCCTCATACTAGTGTTGAGGCTCGTAATAAGGTTATTCAGTTGTCTAAGAAATTAGCTCAATATTGTCCTTTTATTATTTTACACGTTGTTAATTTTACTCCTATTCAAGAAGAGATTTATAAAAACTGTCGAGAAGATTATGTTATTACGATTATGAGGCGTATGATGTATCGGATTATGGAAAGATTGGTTTATAAGTATCAAGGATTAGTTATTGTAAATGGAGAGAGTATTGGTCAAGTAGCTAGTCAAACTTTAACTAGTATGAATGTAATTAATCAAGTAACGTCTATTCCAGTTATTCGTCCTTTAGCTTGTTTTGATAAATTGGAAATTATGGATATTGCTAGAAAAATAGATACATATGATATTAGTATTATTCCATTTGAAGATTGTTGTACGGTTTTTGTACCTAGACATCCTGTTATTAATCCACGTCTTGATGTTGTTATTGGTGAGGAAGAAAAATTTGATTATTCTTCTTATATTGATCAAGCAGTTGAATCAGTTATGGATATAGTTGTAAATAGTGAGGAAGAGCATAAGTTTTCTGATTTACTATAAAAAGAGGTATTAATTAGCTATTTTTTAACAACCTATTACTAGGAGGTGATAAAATGGCTAATGCTCGAAAAAGGCAAACAGCAGCACTAAAAGTAAAAGCTCCTGGTGCTAAGCAATCGATTGATCGTATGAAATATGAAATAGCCAATGAGTTTGGAGTTAATTTGGGACCAAATGCTTCTAGTCGAGAAAATGGTATCGTTGGTGGAGAAATTACCAAGCGATTAATAGCAAAAAGTAAAGGGTCACAAGCTTCTTTTAAACGATCTAAAAAAAGAGGTAAAAAAGCTAAGAAAGCATAAGAGATAGGTTTTTCCTATCTTTTTTATTTATAAGGAAAGTGCGTTTAAAATAACTACTTGACAACCAAACAAATGTATTATATTTTAAGTTTAGGAGGTTTGGTATATGTATAAAACATTTAGATTTCGTATGTATCCTAATGATAATCAAATTGTTTTAATTCATAAAACATTTGGTTGTTATAGAT
>CACZFH010000017.1 GCA_902780395.1 uncultured Erysipelotrichaceae bacterium | reverse complement strand
ATCCACAGTGCAATTTCATTATAAAATATATAATGAAAAATATAAATGAAAGGGATCAATCAAAAGGATATATTCCCTTAAGATTGATTATACGTGATTATATGAAAAATAAAAAAGGATTTACATTAGTAGAATTACTAGTAGCTATTGTTATCATGGGAATAATCACAGCAATTGCTATTCCTATGATTCGTAATATTAGAGAAGGCAATGAAAATAAGGAATATCAAACGTATGCAGAAAGCTTAAAACATGCTGCTAAATTATATTTAAGCTCATATGAAGAAGATTTATTTGGGAGAGAAGAATCTGGTTGTGCTATTATCTCTTATCAACAATTAAAGAAAAGAGATTTAATAAAAGATATTCCCATTGATAAAACCACTTGTGAAGGAAATGACACTTTTGTTAAAGTAGTTAAAATAGATGGAAAATATGGCTATTCTACAAGTATTGTTTGTAAAGAAAATATTGATGGCAGTTTTAGTGAAACATACAAGTATCCAAAAGAAGGAATCCCTAATGCTGATATTTGTAGTGTTCAATCTGATATCATTATGGATATTAGTGCCAATCCAGCAAGTAGTAATAGTATTAAATATAAAAGAAGAAGTATAAAATTAACAATAATGAGTGATACAGGTATTGATAATAATGTTCAATTATCATATGGATTTAGTACAGGTAAAAATACCAGTATCATGAACAACTGGGAATTAGTTTCTCTTACAGTTCCAGGAAAAGAAAATCAAAAGAATAAAATATTAAACGGAAATACAATAGAAGTAACATCAAATAAAATCACTACACCTGAAAATTTAACAGGAGAGTATTATTTAGTAGTTCGTGTCGATAAACTACAAGACATAGCTGGAAAAGAATGGAAGAAAGAAGCCTCAGTAGAAGGAGAAGGAAACATCCTTTACTTTGGACCTTATGTACTAGATAATACACCACCAGAGCTTAATACATCTACAATTGTCTCTAGTGAAAATACCTTTAATTCTAACACACCAAAATTAAATTTTGCTGCTTCCGACAATTTGAGTAGTGAGGCTGATATGAAAATGTGTATATCTTATGATGCAGATACATGTAGTAAAACAACAGAAGATATAAAATCAAATAATGGCTATGAAGCATATAATAAAGATAAAGTATTACCACAAATAAGTAGTACAAATAATGGTTCATCTCATAAAATATATGTAACAATAGCAGATGCTGCCGGAAATTATATTACTCAAGAGTATGATTATAAGGTGGATTTACTATATCAATTAAGTTATGCACTAGATGGTGGAAATCATGGAGCAAATCATCCTACTCAAGCTAAAGAAGATGAGCAAATAAATATAAATAATCCTACCAAAAATGTAGTAGTAACATTAAATGTAGATAATGGTATTACTTTAGATTATACAGGATCATCATTTAGTTCCGCTTCTTCAAGCTTTGCTTATACATTTAATGGTTGGGATATTACAAATATGACCAATAGTCCACATGTCTATGGAACAACAACAGCAACTGAAACATCATCAACAGGAAGAAAAGAAACATCTTTTAAGAATTTAAGAAATGATCAAGGAGAAGTAGCATTTGCTGCAAAGTGGACACCTCCAGTTGTGACCCTACCATCTATATCAAAAACAGGATATACTTGCGTTTGGGAGAGTAGTGGAATCAATGATAGAGGATCAAAAGCAACCTATACACCAGATACAACGGCAGGAGCAACTGCTAGAACTTTCACAGCAAAATGTACTGCTAATACCTATACCATAAAATATAATAATAATGGTGGAACTGGTACAATGAGTAATACAACTTGTACATACGGAAAGCCTTGCACTATAGCAGCAAGTACATTCAAAAGAGTAGGATATCATGTAGCTAAATATAATACTAAGGCAGATGGTACGGGAACTTATTACAACTCTGATGGAACAAAAACTGTTACCAGTCTAACCTCAACTAATAATGGAGTAGTTACTTTATATGCACGTTGGACAAAGAACTTTTTAAACTTTTTAGTAAATGGTGATGGAGGAACTTGGTGTGGTGGTGGTTCTGGCCAACACCGATTAAGTCAAGATACAACATATCCAGGTTCTAAAGGATACGTAGAGCGTACTAGAGATGATGGTTGGAGTGTATATTTCCGATATGAATATGACTATGTCATTGGTTCTGCCGGACAAAATGGAAACACTAATCCAGGTTTTGCCGATTATAATAACCCAAATGCCGTATGTTTTAAGAAAACAGGACACCATGCTGTGTCAGGAAAAGAATGGACAGATAAAAAAGGACATTATTTAGATCAGGCAAAAATGGATTACAATACGAAAAATATGTACTCAACATGGACTCCAGGTTGTGACCTCAGATGGGAATCATGTACAACAACAGTCTACGTCAATTGGGCAAAAGATTAAGATAAAGATACAATTATTTGTATCTTTTCTTATTTTTTGATATTCTATTATTAATAAGGAGGATATATGGAAAAATCAATCGTATATTATTGCAAAGAAATAAATGCAGAAAATTTAATTAAAATTTATGAAAAACTTGGAGTAGAATTACCAGGAAATGTAGGTGTTAAGGTATCTACTGGAGAAAGAGGTGCCAAAGGTTATTTAAAAGCTGATGTAATTGCTCCATTGGTAGAAAAACTAAATGGAACAATTATTGAATGTAACACAGCTTATCCAGGATCACGTAATGATGAAGCAGAACATTTAAAAACAGCCAAAGAGCATGGTTTTATGGATATTGGAAAAGGTGTTGATATTATGGATGGAAAAGGTGAATTTAAAATACCTGTTCATAACGGAAAGCACTTAAAATATGATATTATTGGAGAAAATTTTAAAAATTATGATTCTATTTTAAACCTTGCCCATGGCAAAGGACATGCTATGGGAGGTTTTGGTGCTAATTTAAAGAATCAATCTATAGGTATTGCCTCAAGGAATGGTAAAGCTTATATTCATAGTTGTGGTCAAACAGAAGATCCAGATAAATGCTGGTCATGTAAATATGAGCAAATAGATTTTATTGAGTCTATGGCTGAAGCTGCTAAAGCAGTAGCAGATTATTTAAAAGAAAACAATAAACCAATAGTATATATTACAGTTGCCAATACTATTAGTGTAGATTGTGATTGTGATTGTAATCAAAAAGATCCTGTCATGAATGATATTGGAATCTTTGCTAGCTTAGATCCAGTTGCTAATGATCAAGCTTTTATTGATGCTATTTGTAATAGTACAGATCCTGGTAAAGAACAAATGAAAGAAAGAATAGATACCAGAGTAGGAAGACATATAACAGAATATGCTGAATCATTAGGTTTAGGAAGTACGGAGTATGAGTTAATTGAAATATAAAAAGCAAGGTGAAAAAATGGATATAGAAGAATTACTAAGAATAAGAAATGAAATAGAAAATACATATAATCAAGAATTAGAAAAAGCCAAAAAAAGCCCTAATTCAATTATTTATGAAGATGAATTAAAGGATATCAAAAGGGAATTAGATAAAATAGATATAATAAAAGATCTTTATAGTAATCCAAAGAGCAGTGCAAACAAAAGATTTAAATTGATGAAACTTGAAAATTTATATATATGGGTAATGTCTTATAAAACAAAAGAAGAGTATCTTAATATGTCAGAAGAGGAAAAATCTGAAATTTTTCATAATAATATTCCAGATGGTTGGACCTATGATGAAGCAAAATATTCTATCGATAAAAAAATAGAAGATTTAGAAATAGCAATTTGTAAAAACATAAGTTTAATAGATATAGAAAGAAAGAACCATCAAAGAACAAAATGATAAATAATACCCTTAGCTTCATCAGTAAGAATGTTTCAATCTATAAATTTATTATGGAATTTGCCGTAGAAAATAAAATTAGTTATTTTCAAGCAAAACAAATCTACGAAAAAAGATACTCTGAAAAATATCAAACAATTAGGGACTTAGCCTATGAATATAGCGTCCCATATGATTTAATAATCAGCATGGTAGAAGATGATGGCCTTAATTATGAAGATATTAACCTGGACACAATTTATCAAAAAATATATGATGACTACCTAAAAGATAATAAGGATATGCAACTAATAAAAGATTATTATTATTATGTAGAAGAAATACTTAATGAATATCGAAAATCATTTTCTTATAAAAGTATTCCAGAAATAATTAGTAAGATACAAAAAAGAATAGAAGCATATGCCAAAAAAAATAAAGTAAGTACAGCTGTTGCTACTTTATCGCTTTACTATACTGAAAAAGATTTAGCACAAGCTAAAAGAATGAAACACTTTTTATTATATAATCAAAAGAATAATATAGAAAGTTCCCATGATATTAAAGAAGATTTTATCAAGTATTTAAATAATTCAACAGAAGTAAAAAGAGCTACATTATATGGGATAACACTAGTTTCAAGTACAGAAGAAGGTTTGAATCGCCTAATTGAAACAGTAAGAAAAGCCTTTTTATATGGGGAAGAATCATTTTTAAAACAACTAGAACAGCAGAGTAAAATTCATCATTTAATTGTAACAGACACCCATTATAATGATGATGCTGGAGCTTATTATGATAGAGGTACTATTATATTTATTAGCCCAGAGTTCAATAATAAAAAAATAGTAGATACTTTTTTTCATGAAAGTTCTCATTTTTTAGATAGGCAAATTGGTGGGTCCAATTATTATTCTACAACAGTACAAAATGTAAGGGATATACTTGAGAGAATAAGAGAAAAGATTAATACTGAACCATATGAAAAAATAATCAATAATAAATATATCCCTACTTTTATAAGAGAAACAATTAAAAAGAATAGTAATAAACATAATAAAGGTATTATTCAAAAAGGGAAAAACTATAAAAAATTAAAAAAAGTTTCAGATTTATCAGCTTTAGCAAATAAATATGTTAATGATGAAAAATTTGTGGCAAAATGGAAGAAGGAAATTGAAGAAGAATATCAGCCTGAATCTGAGGAAGAAGCTCAAGAATACTTAGTTCAAAAAAAACGGTATGAAAAAGATAAATATAGACGTTTAATAGGGCGTATGTATGATATATATGATGGACTAGTGGGGGGAATCTTATACGATAAGTATAAAACACCTGGACATGGAAGGGAGTATTATCAAAGGCCAGAAGAAGATGTAATAGAAATGATTGCTCATATAGGAGTATTTTACAATAATAACTGCATGGATGTTTTAATATTTGAATTTGGAGAAGAATTAGCATTTGAACTTATAAATATTTACAAAGAATTTTTAGATAGAAGTCAAAAATTAGTTGAACTACAGCAAAAAGTTGAGATGAATAGAATGTTAAATAGCCAAAGTGATAATAAAAGTAACGTAAGTACGGAAACCAAAGGAAATATCTATTAGTTAATATCCAAGTTTTTCTTGATCAAAACCAAATCGATAAATAAGAAAAAAATACGTAAACGTATAATCACAACAAACAAATAATGAAATGAATAATAATCTTTCAAAATAAAAAAGTTCCCTAACGGAACCTTTTTTTCTTTGTTTTAGGATTACCTTCGATACCAAAGTCATCAGTACCATAACGACTTATATTATCAAGCTTAGTAGCTTCTCTCATACTTTCTCCTTGCAAATCACCGCATTGTCCAAAATTTCTTAGCCACCTTAATTCACATTCATAAACATGTTCCATTATTTCATTATATCTTTGTTTCAATTCGGGTATTATCTTTATTACAATATCTCTACTAGTTTTATCCATTAATCTCATCTAATCACCTCAATCAGCAATATTGTAGCACAAATAACTCCCAAAAAAAAGAAAAAGGATAGAGTAGAATAATCTTAAATATGATATAATGAAAAAGGTGATAGTATGGAAAAAAGAAAAACTAAAAAAGAAATTGTAAAAATGTTATTAAAAAATAATGAATTAGAAGAACAGGATGAAGAAGAATTATTAAATCTCTTAATTGATCAACCAATTAGTATTGATGTTGATAAACAAGAAGAAGCTAAAATGACAAGAGGAGATAGAATAGCTGATAAAGTAAGTGAAATTGCTGGTTCATGGGGCTTTATTCTAGGCTTCTCATCATTTCTAATCTTTTGGGTAATCCTAAATTCTGTTATCTTAAAAGGAAAACTTAAAATAGATGAATATCCATTTATATTATTAAATTTATTATTATCTTGCTTAGCGGCATTACAAGCTCCAGTTATTATGATGAGTCAAAATAGACAAGCTGCTAAAGATAGTTTAAGAAATCAAAATGATTATCGTACAGATTTAAAGAGTGAATTAATCCTAGAAGATTTACATACTAAAATGGAAGAGATTTTAAAAAATCAAAGAAAGATATTAAGAATAATAGATCAAGAAGAAGAAGAAAATAGTAAAAAATGATGGAGTTTCTTCTAAGTTTTATAACAGGTATAGGAATATAATATTCCTGTATTAGAATTATCTAAGAAATAATTGGCAATTTCTAATTCAAACCTCAACAATTGATCGAATGATAGAGTCTTGGATAATTTTATTTCTTTACTTGTTTTAATAAGCTTCATTGTAAAAATTATGATGAAAAAAAAGAGGAAGGTGAGAATATGAAAAAAGGATTTGATAATGAAAAATATGTAAAAATACAAAGTAAAAAAATAAAAGAAAGATTTAAACTATTTGATAAATTATATCTAGAAGTAGGAGGTAAGCTTTTTGATGATTCTCACGCTGCAAGAATTCTTCCTGGCTTTAAAAGGGATGTAAAAATAAGTATGTTCCAAGAATTAAAGAATGATTTAGAAATAATATTTTGTATTAATGCCGGAGATATTGAAAAGAATAAAACAAGAGGAGAATATGGAATCACTTATGATCAAGAAATAATGAATTTAATTAATCAATCAACTAAAATGGGCTTCTATGTAAATAGTGTTGTTATAACACTATACAATAATCAAGTAAGTGTAGATAAATTTATTAAAAAACTAAATAGAAATGGTATAAAAACTTATATTCATAAAGCTACTAAAGGATATCCAACTGATGTAGATACAATTGTTAGTGAAGAAGGATATGGAGCAAATCCATATATAGAAACAACCAAACCATTAATCTTGGTAAATGCTCCAGGACCAGGTTCTGGAAAACTAGCAACTTGTCTTTCTCAAATTTATCATGAAAATAAAAAAGGAGTAAATGCAGGCTATGCTAAATTTGAAACTTTCCCAGTATGGAATTTACCATTAAAACATCCCGTAAACCTAGCTTATGAAGCTGCTACAGCTGATTTAAAAGATGTTAATATGATTGATCCATTTCATTTAGAAAAGTATGGAAAAACAGCAGTTAACTACAATAGAGATATTGAAACCTTCCCCATCTTAAAAAATATATTAAGTAAAGTCTCCAAAAAAGATATATATTATTCTCCAACTGATATGGGAGTAAACATGGTAGGTTTTTGTATTTGTAATGAAAAAGAAGTAGAAGAAGCTTCCAAGAAAGAAATTGTAAGAAGATATTATAATGAAAAAAATAATTATAAGATGGGATTATGTGATGAAGATACTTATAAAAAAATAAAACTATTAATGAATGAATTAAATATTGATGAAATGTACCTAGATGTCATAAAACCAGCTTTAGAGAAAAAACAAAAAGAAAATCTCCCTGTTATTGCTATGAAAGTAGGAAAAAAAATCATAACAGGAAAACAAACTGAATTACTAACTCCCCCAGGAAGTGTTGTATTAAATGCTATCAAACAACTTAGTAAAATCCCAGATGATATTTATTTATTATCTCCAACTATCCTGGAACCAATATTAAAATTAAAAAAAGAATTAGGTACAGGAGATAGATTAAGTCTCTCAGAGGTATTAACGGCTCTAAGTATTTGTTCAGTAACAAATCCTTTAGCAGCCAAAGCTATGTCTAATTTAAAAAAATTAAAAGGTGCAGAAGCTCATGCCACTTACATAGTGACTGGAAGTGATAAAAGAATGTTAAAGGACTTACAAATCAATTTAACTTGTGAAGACGAATTTTTAGAAAAAGCGTAAGCTTTTTTTTCTTTACATTTAAAAAACATCACTATATAATATCAGATTAAGGAGGTTGCCAATGGAAGAAGAATTGAATGAACAAATAGTTGAAGAAATAGAGTTAGATGATCCAAAACAAATAATAGATTTTATTAAAGAACAAGTAAAAGTATATTTTGAAGAAGCCATTGAAGATGTAAAAGGAATTCCTTTACCACAACCATCTGCATATAAAACTAAAGAAGCCGCTTTAGAAGCTTGGATTATGTATCAAGTTCAAGTGATAGAATATATAAAAAAGTCAAAAACAGAATTATTAAAATTTATGATAGAAAATTATAGTAGTATACTAGATAATAAGATGACAATAGATTAACAAAAGCAGATAACCGAGATGATTCTTGAGATGAATGATTCCAGAATAAAAAAAAGATTAATAGTCGCTACAGCTTTAGTACTATTATTTCCAAAATTTGTATCACCAATCATAATATTTAGTATTCCTTCTATCTACTTTTATATATATGAAGGAAATGCTAGTCTAAGACAACAAGAAGAATTTATCAAGGCTCAAAAATTATTAAGACAGGTACGTGATGGTTTTTATGATGAACTAACCATTTTAAGAGAAGACTATCATTCTACTAATGCTAAATTATCTGAACTAGAAGGAAGAGCAAGAAAAGGAGAAAATATACTTGAAGAAGCAATCTCTTATTTAAATCCAAATCTTTTAGAAGAAAAATCAAAAGTATATCAAAAAGTGTAAGAAAATTCTTACACTTTTTTTATATACCTAAAAATATTCCTGCAATCTTAAAATAGATTAGTAAAGAACAAGCATCTACAATAGTCGTAATAAAAGGACTAGCCATTACAGCTGGATCAAACCCAATCTTTTTAGCTAAGATAGGTAAAGAACAACCAACAAACTTAGCAAAAATAATTGTCATACATAAAGTAGAACAAACAACAATCGCAATATTCATACCTACCTGATCAATTAATAATAATTTAATAAAGTTACATAAAGCTAAAGTTAATCCACATAAAACAGCTACTCGAATCTCTTTCCAAATAACTTTTAAAGTATCCCTATATTCTATCTCATCTAAGGATAAACTACGTATAACAGAAACACTAGCTTGGCTCCCTGCATTTCCTCCTGAGTCCATTAACATTGGAATAAAGGATGTTAAAATTACATAAGCTGCTAAAGCATCTTCAAAATGAGTAATAATACTTCCTGTAAAAGTAGCACTAATCATCAATAATAATAACCAAGGAATTCTCTTTTTCCAAGTTTCAAAAACTCCAGTTTTCATATAAGGTTTATCGGTAGGGGTAATAGCTGCCATTTTTTCAATATCTTCTGTAGCTTCCTCTTCGATAATATCTACAATATCATCAATAGTAATAATTCCTACTAATCTTCCTTCTTGATCAACAACAGGCAAAGAACTATAATCATAGTCTTGGAAGATATTTGCTACTTCCTCTTGATCCATTAATGTTGTAATAGGATGTTCACATTCTTGCATAATATCATCTATCATAGTATCAGGATCATTAATAAGTAAATCTTTAATAGAGACAGTTCCTAATAAAGTACGCTTATTATCTGTAACAAAACAACTGTCGTATGAAACAAAGTCATCTTTTTGTTGACGAATTCTTTTAATAGAATCAGCTATTGTTAGTCCCTTCTTTAAATGAATATACTCAGTAGCCATTAAAGATCCAGCACTATTTTCAGGATATTTTAATAGTAAATTAATCGCATTTCTCGTCTCCTTAGAAACACCACTCAATAAAGATGTAACCATAATAGCAGGCATTTCTTCAAATAAATCAGCCGCATCATCAGTATACATATCTTCAATGATTTGTTGCGATTCTTTTCTCGTTAAAGAACTAATTAAATTTTGTTGTTTATCTTCATCCAAATTAACAAAAACATCTGTAGCCATATCTTTTGGTAATAATCTAAATACTTTTATTAATTTA
The DNA here is from genome assembly GCA_902780395.1 of uncultured Erysipelotrichaceae bacterium. Taxonomy (GTDB): domain Bacteria; phylum Bacillota_I; class Bacilli_A; order RF39; family UBA660; genus UBA3789. Next base: position 23,887 of record CACZFH010000017.1, on the reverse strand, counting down.
TTATCATCTAAATCACTAAGAAACGAGGCAATATCCACTTCATTCATATCAGATAATTCTTTTTTTAATTGAGGTCCATTTTTTTCATCAATTAATTGATTTAATTTTTCTTCTATTTCATAATCCATAACATCACTCCCATTTCTTCTTCCCCTTTATCATAAAAGCATTTTTATACTTAGTCAATAATTATATTTAAATAAAATAATAAAAATGATTAATAATAAGTATTAACATACTATTCTTGACAAAACACAACATATGTAGTATAATATCTAACGATAGAAGGGGGACATATATGACAAATAATGAAAGAGATGTAAGAAAAGAAATAATAAGTCTTTTGAACTATGCAAAAGCAGTTATACTAATTCAATCATATAAACTTGCCAGTATGAGAGATGAAGATTTTAAAGAGTATTTGGCTAAAGGAATAGATCAAATTGTTCCTGGATATTATGATAGCTACAAAGAACACCAGGAACTAATTAAAAATATACCTAGTCTTTTTGAGGAGTTAATGTCACCTTCAGAAGGTGTAGTATTAGAAATAAAAAAAGATCAACCTAAAAAGAAATAATTGAAACAAAAGAGAGATAAACTCTCCTTTTTAAATGAATAATTGACAAAATACAACATATGTAGTATAATTAGCAAGGAAAAAAAAGAGGGGATATTTAATGAATAGTCAATATAATAATCCAAATATGGATGAAATGATTAATTATTTAGAAGATGTATTAGAAGTAGCAAAGGAATTAAATCCAAACTATTTTGATTATTTAGAAAAAGACTTATTATCATCAGAAAGTAATTCATCTGAATGGGAATATGCTAAAAAAATAGTTTTAGCTAAATTAGATAAAAAAAGTATTACAAAAAAATCATTATATAAAGAAGACTCACCAATAATATTTAAATATATAACAAGTATCTTAAAATATGCTAAAGAACTAAATCCAAAACTTAGATCATTTTTAATAACAGATTTATCTGATCAGAGTAGAAATTATTTTGAAAGAAATTGGATTAATCCTAAAATAATTGCAGTATACGATTCATTATTAGTAGATAAATATGGGGATTCTTTCGTATCATCAATGAGACAAGATTCCAAAAGAAGATAAATTTAATAAAGTATAATGATTGATAATTAAAAAGCATTATGTTAATATAAATAAAAAAGGAAAAAGGGAAAAGTGAAAAAACACCTTTTTCTTTTTTTATTAGAGGAGATAATAACATGAATCAAAAAATAATGATAGCGATAAAAAAGTATAATGAAAATCCATCAATCGAAAATCAACAAGAATTAGAAGATATAGTATTATCAAGCAATAATCCAGCCTGGTGCTATTCTCTAGTAAAAAAAGTAAATACTTCCAAAATAGAAGAATATGCTCAAATTATCTTAAATAGTAAAAATCCAAAATATAATTATCTCTTTGCTAAAGATATTAAAGGAGCCGATGTTATCTCTCATGGCCAAGTAGTAATAGATAGTAGAAATATTTATTATAATACCTGTTATGCTCAATTAGAAGGATCAGATGTTATCTCTCATGGCCAAGTTATTATTGATAGTAATAATCCAGAGTGGAATTATCAATTTGCTTTAAAAGTTAAAAATGCCGATGTCCTTGAACATGGTAGAATTGTAGAAAAAAGTAAAGATTCAAAGTTGAATTATTTCTTTGCTAAAAATATTAAAGGAGCAGATATTCTTTCCCATGGAAAAGTAATAATTGCTAATGATGATGCCGAAGAAAACTATCAGTTTGCTTTAAATATTAAGGGTGCTGCTATTAATCTTCATGAAGAAGTAGTACTAGAAAAAAAAGATATCTTTATATGTTATAAATTTGCCAGAGATGTAAAAGGTGCTAATATCAAAAAACATTGTGATCTTATAAAAAACAGTAATGATTTAGAATTAATACTACAATTTGCTAAAAATGTCGCAGGTGCTGATATTGTTGAACTTGGAAAAATTATTATTGATAGTAAAAACCCTTACTATAACTATGCCTATGCCAAAGATGTTCCTGGTGCTGATATAAAGGCTCATGGACAAACAGTAATAGATAGTAAAAATGCCTTATGGAATTATCAATATGCTAAAGATATCCCTGGAGCGGATATTGCCTCTCATGAATTAGCCATAATAGAATCAGGAGAATTAAAATATTTCATAGATTTTGAATTAGAAGTAATGAATAAAGAAAAACCAAAGACCCTAATAAAATAAATAATCATAAAAATCCAAGAGTAAAAGTATTTATATTTAAGAGATTTTGCATGATCAAAAAAAGATAATTAATGAAGGAGTAGCAATATGTATAACATAATAGTATTACTAGATGATTTTTATAATAATTATCCTAACGATATAATTCCTCTTTTAGAGCAATCTATCCTAAATAAAAAAGATCCAGAAATAAGTACTTGGTTTGCTAAAACAGTTAAGGGTGCCGATATTAAAGCTCATGAAAAAGTAGTATTAGATAGTAACAATATAGAATATTGCTATAAATTTGCTTATGAAGTAGAATTTGCTGATGTCAAAGCCCTTGGTAAAGTAATAATAGATAGTCAAGATGCCAAATATAACTATCTTTTTGCTAGAAATATAGAAGGAGCTGATATAGCTTCTCATGCTAAAGCTGTAATAGATAGTAAAGATTCAGAATATAATTACTATTTTGCTAAAGACGTAGAGAAAGCTAATATCAAAGACCATGAGCAAATTATTATAGATAATAAAGATGCTATATATAGTTATTTATTTGCTCGTGATATTAAAGGAGCAAACAAAGAAGAGCTTGCTAGAATAGTATTAGAAAGTGGTAATCCACATTACAATTACTTATATGCTCTCTATATAAAAGGTGCTGATATTAAAAAACATGCTCAAGTGGTGATAAAGAGTGGGGATTTAGAAGCAAATTTCAATTTCGCAACAGATGTAAAATGGGCTGATAAAGAAGCTCATGCCCAAGTATTAATTGATTATGAAAAGTATTTACAAACAGGACAATATTGGAGAGCTGTTTATACTTTTTTCATAGAAAAAATAAAAAAAATACAAGAAAACAGAAACAACAAAATCTCTTCATTTGATATTCCAATAGAAGAAGATAATGACTTTAGTCAAATAAAAGAATTATTATTGAAAATATAATAATTCTTTTTATTCATAAACTTGCTAATTAATAATATATATAATATAATCAATAATACAGGGAGGTATAAAAAATGTATGAAGAAATAATGAAGAAGATAAGAGAGTATTACAAAGAACATCCAGAAGCTACAGCAGAAGTATTTGAAGGAGAAATATTAAGCTCAAAAAATAGTATTCTTTCAATATTTTTTGCTAAAGAGATTAAAGGGGCTAATATTGATAAACATGCTCAAGTAGTAATAGATAATAAAAATCCAAAGAAAATACTAGAGTTTGCTTATGAAGTTGAAAATGCTAATCTAAAACAACTTGGTGATGCTATTATAAAAGGAAAAGATCCTGAATGTAATTTTGAATTTGCATTGGAATTTGAAGGAGCTAATATTAAAGAACATGGTCAAGCAATTATTGATAGTGGAGACCCAGAATGGAATTATGCTTATGCTAAAGAAATTCCGGGAGCTGATATTAAAAAGCATGCTAAAGCTGTTCTAAAGAGTAAAAATGCTAAATATAATCGTCTATTTGCTCAAAATATTAAAGGTGCTAACATAGAAGAACATGAAAAAGTAGTATTAGCAAGTAATGATCCAGAAGAATGTTACTATTTTGCTAAAGAAATTCCAGGAGCTGATATTACCAAACTTGCCCAAGTTGTTATTAAGAGTAAAAATGCGAAATATAATCGTCTTTTTGCCGAAAATATTAAAGGTGCTAACATAGAAGAACATGAAAAAGTAGTATTAGCTGAAGAAGATCCAGAAGAATGTTGTCTATTTGCCCAAAATGTAAAAGGTGCCAATATTAAAGCTCATGAAAAAATAGTATTAGCTAGTAATGATCCAGAACTAAGTTACTATTTTGCTCAAAATGTTGAAGGAGCTAATATTTTAAAACATGCCGCTATTATGTTAAAAAGTAGTGATTCATTCACTAAGAAAATATATAAAAACTTCTTAGAAGAAAAAGGAATAGATGTTTCAAAATTAATGAGTGAATTATATATTCCTGAAGAAGATAATGAACAAGTAAAACAAGAAAAAGAAATAAAAGTATTATTAAGAAAAATAAGTTATAGATCCATAGTTTAAAAGAAGAAAAATCTTCTTTTTTTATAGCAAATTGACGAGTATCAACATATGTAGTATAATACAAGCTAAATATGGGGGAGAAAATATGGAAAAAGAAATGACATTAGAAGAATTACAAAAAAAGCGCCGAGCAATGCTAGAAGTAGCTTGGAAAAAAGAACGAGAGAATGATTTATATAAATCAATAGAAAACTATCTTGAATTATACAGACAAATACAAGAACAAGAAGAAGAGGAAAAGCGTAAGGCCTTAGCCAAATCACAAGAATATTATCAAAGAATATTAGAAGAGATGGATGGAGCAGATTATAGTCAATGTTTAAAAGCAGCAAATATTTTCTATGATGATATAGGAAAAATAGAAAAAGACTATTATAAAGGAAGCAAGAGATAGACACTCATAAGAGTGTTTTTTTTTGCGAAAAACATGACAGAAAAAAGAAAGTACGATATAATCAAAAAGAATAGGTGATTGTGTGAAGAAAATAATAGCTGGCTTTAAATTTGGAATGGTACCCCAACTAATCATTGGACCTGTCTGTTTATTAGTATTTCATACTTCAGAAAATAATGGTTTTTTCTTTACTATTCCTTTAATAATCTTAGTAGCACTCATCGATTTATTATATATTAGTTGTGCTTGTTTAGGAGTCCAAAAACTATTAGAAGGGAAAAAGAAAAAAGCTAAAACGATTATCCAAATAATTGGAGCAGTAATACTAATACTATTTGGAATAAATATCATTCTAAATGTCTTTGATATTAATGTAATACCAGTATTTAGCATAACTCCCAATACAGAAAGTATCTTATTAAAAGGATTTATAATTGCTATTACTAATCCTATTGTTTTAATATTTTGGGGAAGTGTTTTAACAACAAAATTTATAGAAGATAAAATGAAGAAAAAAGAACAAATATTATTTTGTCTTGGAATTATCTTATCCACCTTTTTTTTTCAATCATTTGTAGCATTCTTAGGATCAACTATATCTCATATAATATCAAATAAAATAAGAATTATCTTAAATATAGGAATAGGAATCTATATGATTATATTTGGTTTTCAAAGATTAAGAAATAAACCTATAAAAACAAAAAAGAATAGAAGTAGGAGTAAAAATGAAAATAAAAAATAGTAAAAAAAATAGTATCTTATTTACCATTACAATGGTAGTAGTATTCTTTCTAATAACAGAATTTTTAATATGGGGATATGGTTCATCTATTCTTCTAACTGCCATATCTAAGTATCCAAAAGGAGAATTAGTTATAACTGAAGCAATCTTAGCTTCTCTAGTATTAATAGTAATGTTACTATTTAGAAATGGTTATGTCTTTACCCAAAAACATGAAAAATTAACAAAAGGATTATTCTATGGATCATATTTCTTAATAGGAGCTTCTTTTTTTATCTTTGTTTATAGAACTGGTTTAAAAGAAGGCTTAGCAGTTTTAAATATAGCTATAGGTTGTTTCTTAGTAGGAGTATCAGAAGAATTGTTATGTAGAGGTTGGTTACTAAATGAGTTTTTAGAAAAATTTGGAAATACCAAAAAAGGAGTATGGTATTCTATCATAATAAGTGGAGGAATATTTGGTATACTTCATTTAGGAAATGTTTTTACTGGACAAACATGGTCAACAACCATAGTTCAATCTTTAACGGCTATGGCAGCAGGAATATTCTTTGGAATAATTTATTATAAAACCAAAAATATCTGGAGTGTTATATTATTACATGCTCTATGGGACTTTTCTTTACTATTATCAGAAATAATACCAATAAAATCAGAAACAGTAGTATTATCAAACTTTTCTATAATTGGTTTGGTATTTTCCCTAGGAATGATATTATCAGAATGTATTAGTATTTTACCATTCATCAAAGATATTGATAAAGAACCAGAAAAAGAATCTATTATAGTATGTGCTTTAATAGGATTTTTAGGATTTATAACATGCATGATATTATCAAGTTTTCAAACAGTTAACTTTAAAGATACTTATAATTATGAACCAATCAATATAAAAAACTTTTCAGTAACAACCAATAATTATCAAGAACATTTTATCAAAGAAGATAACTATTACTTTAAACTATATAAAGAAGGAAAGAAATTAGTCTTTCAAAATATGAATAATAATCTAAAAAAAGAATGGCTTTGTGAAGATTTAAAAGACTTCATTATTATCAAAGAAAAAGATAATTATATTATTGGTTTTATAGATTATCTAAATCATAATAATTATTTTTTAAGATTTATTAGAATTAATAAAGATGAATTAAAAGATACAGAAGAATTTTTAGAAAAAATAGATCAAGAGATAAAAGAATATTTATTACCAGAAGATTTAAGATTAATAGAAATTCATAATAGAGATGATAATAATACTTATCTAGCAGCTTATGATTCAGATTATGGCTATTTTGTTTTAACTAATGAAGATAAAATAGCTTATTTAGAAAGAAAGTAAAAGAAAGTTTCTCTTTCTTTTTTCTTTTATATGTAGTAAAATTAAATAGAGATTGCCCCATAGCCAAGCGGTAAGGCAGTGGACTCTGACTCCATCACGCGTTAGTTCGAATCTAACTGGGGCAGCCATGATTATAAAGACGCAAGTCTTTTTTTTATTAATATTTTATGTTATGATGATAATAGGAAAATAGAAAAGAGTGATATTAATGCAATGCAAAAACTGTGGAACTCCTATTACCGGAAGAGAAATAAAATGCCCAGGATGTGGTATGTCTATCCAGAATCAGTTGAGGAAAAAACAACCAATACAAGAATACACCTATCCTCCAGTTGCACAAATAACTCCATCAAAGAAAAAAGACAAAAGAGCAATAGGCTATATATTATTCATAATAGGAATTATCTTTATCATAATAGCTATATTCCTACAATACTCACATTTAGTAAATAAAGAAAAAGACAAGAAAAAGAAAGAACCAGAAAAAGAAGAAGTAATAGATAATGGTTATATCTATGAAGGATATCAATTTATTATACCAGATGGGTTTAAAGTAACTAAGAGTGATAAATATGGAATAGTATTATCAGGAAAAGATATTATCTATACCATTGATATTGATCAAAATAATAGTTATACCATCTATAAAAATGATTTTGAAAATTATTATAAAGAATTAGTAAAAGATCCTGATAAACTTAATAATTTATATCTAACAGTATTAGATAGAGAATATATAATAGATCCAATTATCGAAGGAGAAGAACAAGCTACTATGTATGCTACTATGAATGAAAAATATAATACCTTTACTGGATTAGTTGTAAAAAAAGATTATTCAAAAATAGAACCAATTAATCTAGAAGTATTAACAAATATCTTAAAAAATGTAAAATTAAAAGAATCTATTAAAGAAGAAGAAGATAATTCTACAGCTATAAAAATGTATGCATTTAAAAAAGAAGACTTTATATTTGAGTAGATTTGTGATATTATAGGAATGCCAAAGGAAGAGGGATTAGTATGGATAATAATCAAATAGTTGAAAAAGAAAAGAAAAAACCAGGGAAAATAATCCCTTTATTACTATTAATCTTAGGAATAGTAATTATTGGAGTTGGAGTATTTTTAATGTTAAAACCTAAAAATTCTAATAATATGAATAAGAATAGTAGTAATGAAATAAAAGAGAGTACTTTTATGTATAATTATGGAGTATATGACTTTTTAATATCTAATCCATTCCAAGCAAGTGCTAATGAAACATATGGTTTAATTATCAAGAATGATAATATTATATATACTATAGGAATTGATAAAACAAATTCTTATGATGTATATAAATTAGCATATCAAACAATGCATGCTGATAATCCTGAAGAAGTAATAGTAAACAAAGAAGAGCAAGAATTTATCTTTGAAAAATTAAAAGATTTAGATGGTAATGAAGCAGCTAGTTATGTAACTAAAAGTAATGAAGGAGAAACATTTCTAGGAATGATTGTTAAAAGAGATTATAAAGAAATAACAACAGATGATTTAAATGATTTAGCAATAATTATAAAAGAATCAAGAAAAAATGAAAAAGCAGAAGGTGGTAAAGATATGGGATTTAGTGGTCCTAAGATATTTACCTTCAATAAAGATGATTTTTCATTTGGAAGTTAAGAGGTGTATTATGACAAAAGAAGAAAGAATTGAATTAGCAAATTTATTATTTCCAAATATCAAAAAGACCAGAGATTATTATGAAAATCTATATCCAGAAAGAGATTTAAAAGAAGGTGCCATGGTAACAAGATTTGGACCAAGTCCAACAGGTTTTGTTCATATGGGTAGTTTATTTGGTGCTTTTACTGATTCTGTATTTGCCAAACAAACTGGAGGAGTCTTCTTTTTAAGAATTGAAGATACTGATCAAAAAAGAAGTGTTGAAAATGGTGTTGAAGGTATTTTTAATGATTTAGATGCTTTTGATATAAAACCAGATGAATCAAGTAAAGTAGGTGGGAAATATGGTCCTTATATCCAAAGTGAAAGAACTGAGATTTATCAAACTTACGTAAAAGATTTAATAGTTCAAGGATATGCTTATCCCTGTTTTATGACTGAAGAAGAAGGAGAAGCAATTAGAGAAGAACAAGAGATAAATAAGGTAAAATTAGGAATCTATGGAGTATATGCCGTAGATAGAGATTTATCATTAGAAGAAGTAAAAGAACATTTAAATAATAATGATGAATATGTAATAAGATTAAAATCTCCAGGTAATAGCAAAAATGAAGTAGAAATGGTTGATTTAGTAAAAGGAAAAATGAAATTTCCAGAACATGATATGGATTCCGTATTATTAAAAAAAGATGGAACTCCTACTTATCATTTAGCTCATGCTATAGATGATCATTTAATGCATACAACTCATGTAATTAGAGGAGATGAATGGGTATCAAGTATACCATTCCATTTACAATTATTTGAAATATTAGGATTTAAAAGACCAGAATATGTTCATACCGCAGCTATTACCAAAAAAGATGAAGGAACAATCAGAAAATTATCAAAGAGAAAAGATCCTGAAGCTAAAGTATCTTACTATGATGAAGTAGGTATCCCAATAGAAGCAGTTAAACTATATCTCGCAACTATCTTAAATTCTAATTTTGAAGAATGGTATCTACAAAATCCAGATAAAAATATAGATGACTTTACCTTTACTTTTGAAAAAATGGCTATTGGAGGAACCCTATTTGATTTAGAAAAACTTCATAATATTTCCAAAACTTATTTCTCTAGAAAAAGTGGTAAAGAAGTATATGAAGAAACCCTTACTTGGGCCTTAAAACATGATCCTGAATATGCTGAACTATTAAAAGATAATAAAGAAGATATGATTAAATTCTTAAGTATTGAAAAAGATGGACCAAGACCAAGAAAAGACATATCAAAATATAGTGAAGTAAAAGAAGAATTTTCTTATGCCATTGATTCATTATTTGAAAAAGAACATTACTCTAAAAATGAAAGTGAAAAAGAATATGATATAGACTTAGTATTAGATTATGTTAATAATTACTTAGACTTAGAAACAGATAATGAAACATGGTTTAATGAAGTAAAAGACTTTGCTGTTAAAAATGGTTATGCTGCAAGTCCAAAAGATTATAAAAACAATCCAGATATGTATAAAGGACATGTAGGAGATATCTGTGAAGCACTTAGAGTTATGATAACCGGAAGATTAAAATCTCCAGACTTATTTAGTATTATGAAAATACTAGGAAAAGTAAAAATACTAAGAAGAATTGACTTATATAAAAAAAATAATACACATTAACAAGTGTATTATTTTTTTTGTTGAAAAGTTCAAAAATAAAAAGTATAATGAAAGAGAATAGGAGAAGTATTATGAAAAAGAAAATACTATTACTTTTATTAATATTATTACTACCATTCGTAGTAAATGCCAAAACTTGTGATGAAAACAAAATAAAAATTCAATCCATAAAATTAGAATCAGTAGAAGGAAATACCAAAGAAAAAAGTGAACCTCTAATAACTGGTAGAAAAATAAACTTAAATTTAAAAATGTCTAAAGTAGGAGATACTGCTTTATACAAAGTATTAGTAAAGAACGAATCAGAAGAAGACTATTTATTAGATGATAATAGTTTAATAGAAGAAACAGATTATATTGTTTATTCCTTAGAAACTGATGAAAATAAAATCTTAAAACCTAATGAAGAAAAATCAATATATCTAAGAGTTAATTATAATAAACCAGTAGCAACTACAGATTTTAACAATGGAGTATATCAAGATAATAAAAATTTACAAGTAAATCTATCTAATAATAATGATACTGTTGAAAATAATCCAAATACTAATAGAAATATAATAATTGTATCTAGTTTATTATTACTAGTATTAATAGGAAGTATCATTCTAATTAAAAATAAAAAAACAAAATATATAGTACTATTATTAACATTGATATTACCATTTACAGTAAAAGCTATTTGTAATATTAAATTAGATGTAGAATCTAATGTTACTATAGTAAAAGCAGAACAATTTAATTTGAAAGTAGTTATATGTAGAGAATGGGTAAATGATACTTTTGAATTTGAAGAAGGAATGACTGTAAAAGAATGGGTAGAGAGTCCATATATTCAAAAATTAATCGATACAAAATCCGAAGAGTTAAAAACTAATCCAGAAACCTCAGATTATTATTTAAACTTATCAGATGAAGAAATTGCTGTAAAAATAAGAGAAGATGCATTAAACTATATTGTAGATTACATCACCCATGATGAAAATTATGTAATACAGCCAAACGATTCACTTATATATGATAATGATTTATGTTAAGGAAAAAGAATTTCTTTTTCCTTTTTATTTGTCTTACTTGACGAGTATTTTTTTAATTATACTATTTTCTCTCTCTAAAAAAATAAAAAGTATGTTATACTAATTAAGAATACTAATAATTGGTTGATTTGATAAAAAGAAAATGTTATAATGAATACGTTTGTAAAGAGAGGGATTATTTTCATGGAAGAAATCGATTTAAAAGAAATGTTTGATTATTTCAAAAGTAAATTTTTATGGATTATTTTAGCAATAGTTGTCACTATTATTGTAGGAAATACTTATACTGTAGTAACAAGAGTTCCTATGTATAGAAGTGATACAACAATTGTTTTAGTAAGTGAAAATCAAACAGAAAGTTATAATTCTACAGAATTACAATTAAATAAAAACTTAGTTGGAACATACTCAGAAATAATAAAATCAAGAAGAGTATTAGAGCCAGTTATTGAAAACTTAGGATTAGAGTATAATTACTCAGAATTAAAAAGTAATGTCAATGTTTCTTCAGTAACTAATGCTGAGATTATTAGAATTACTGTTGGAGATAAAGATGCTCAAGTAGCGACTAGTATTGCTAATGAAATAGCTAATGTTTTCTCTATAGAAGTTCAAAAGATATATAAATTAAATAACGTATCAGTAGTAGATAAAGCTGTAGATAGTGTAAAACCATATAATATTAATTATATTAAGGATAATGTTATCTATGCTGGTATAGCTATTATGTTATCTTGTGGAATTATCTTTATCAAATTCTATTTTGATACTACGATAAAAACAGGAGAAGAAATAGAAAATAAATTAGGATTAACCATACTAGGAATTGTTCCAAAGGTAGAAAAGGAGTAGTGTAATATGAAAAATAAAGATTTAATAATTACTAAAAGCCCCAAATCACTATTTGCTGAATCAATTCGTAGTATTAGAACTAATATTGCTTTTGCTTCCCTAGATAATAAAACAAAAATTATTATCAATACCTCTCCAGAAGCAGCTGATGGAAAAAGCTTTGTAACAGCTAATCTTGCCGTAGCTTATGCTCAAGAAGGAAAGAAAGTATTACTTGTAGATGCTGATTTAAGAAGAGGAAGACAACATGATATTTTTGGAGTAATGAATGTTACCAGTGGAGGATATTCTAACTTAATGTTAAATTATAGAGAAGGAATGGATTATAGTAAATATATTGTATCTACTAAAGAGAAGAATATAGATTTACTTCCTACTGGGCCAACTCCACCAAACCCAGTAGAATTACTAGGAAGTGAAAATAATAAAAAACTATTAGAACAATTAAAAAAGAAATATGATTTAATTATCATGGATTGTGCTCCAATAATTGGTTTATCAGATGCTTTAATACTTGCTACTTTATCAGATATTAATATCTTAACAGTATCTTGTAAAAAAACAAAAATGGAGAACTTAGAAAGAGTAAAGAAATTATTTGATCAATCAAATATCAAAATAGCAGGAGTAATCCTAAATAAAGCTCAAGTATCTGGAAATGGTTATTATAGTTATTACTATACAAATGAATATTACGGAGAAGGCAGTAAATAATAATGAAAGATATACATTCACATTTATTAGTTGGAATAGATGATGGATCAGAATCATTTGAAGAATCAATAAAGATATTAAAACTAATGGAAAAAAGTGGAATAACAGATTTAATAATAACTCCCCATTATGTAGAGAATTCACAATATAATTGTAATAATAAAGATAAAAAAGAGCTTTTTAAACAATTAATAGAAAAAAAAGATGAAAATAATATAAATATAAATCTATACTTAGGAAATGAAGTGTTCTTTACTTCTAATATTATAGATTTAATTAAACAGGGAGAAATAAGGACTCTAAATAATACAAGATATTTATTAATAGAGTTCCCACTACATAATATCTACAACAATACCCTAGAAGTTATTCAAAGATTAGTAAGTAAAGGAGTAATACCAGTACTTGCTCATCCAGAAAGATATGAAGTCTTTCAAAATAATCCTGATATTATTAAAGAATACTTACGAGCAGGAGTCTTAATGCAAGGGAACTTTACTTCATTATTTGGTAAATATGGATCAACTCCTAAGAAACTATTAACTTATTATTTAAAAAATGAGTGGATTACTTTCTTAGGAAGTGATACCCATCATGAAGTAAAATATAATGCTAGAAAGTTAGAAAAAATGTTATTAAAAATAACAAAAGATAAGTATTATGTTAAAGATTTAATGGAGAATAACTTTGATAAAGTTATTAATGATGAAGATATTGGAATGGTAAGATAACATCTTACCATTTTTAATAAGAATATAATTTACTTTGACCTAAAAATATGATAAAATTAAGAAGAGTCAAACAAGAAGAAATATCTTGTCAAAAAAGAATAATAATGGTATAATACTGGAACTAGTTGGAGGTAGTACTAGTACAAGCTCCACTTTGATATAAAGAAAGAGGTAGTAGTGATGTTAGAAGGAATTGCAAATGTATCAATTAGTGAAAAAGAAGTTGATATGAAAAAAGTGGAAGCCAGAAGAACATTTTTTTATAGAGGAACTAAAAGAGTATTTGATATCTGCTGTGCCTTGATTGGTATTATCTGTATGATACCTATCGCAATTATAGTAAAAATTATATATGTATGTACTGGTGATTTTAATAGTATTTTTTATACCCATACTAGAATTGGTAAATTTGGAAGAGAGTTTAAATTATATAAATTTAGAACTATGGTTCCTAATTCTAATGAAATGTTAAAAGAACTACTAAAAAATCCAAAGTATAAAAAAGAATGGGAAGAAAATCAAAAATTTGAAAACGATCCAAGAGTAACAAAAGCCGGAAAAATACTTAGAAAAACATCAATGGATGAATTACCTCAGATGTTTAATATATTAAAAAATGATATGAGTTTAATTGGACCACGACCACTTGTTCCAGGAGAATTGGATGAACATGATGGAAATCATAAAGTATATGAAAAAGTAAAACCAGGAATAACATCATGGTGGGCATGCCATGGTAGAAGTTCTACAACATATGAAGAAAGATTAGCCCTAGAATACTATTATGTACAAAATAGGTCATTCTTATTAGATTTAAAGTGCATTTTATTAACGATAAAAGCCGTTATAACAAAAACAGGAGCTAAATAATTTGCATTAGCAAAAAAAAGAAAACATTGTGTCAATGTTTCTTTTTGTATATTTAGGGGGATTAAAATGAAGAGTGAATTATCAGATTTATACAAAGTAATAATAGAGGAAGAACCAAATTTTTTTTCTGATTGTAATGAAGAATGGTTATCAGAAATAAAAGATTATATTAAATATAATCTTCACAATACTATAATAGAAAATAAAAATGAAGGTAGTAATTATTCTAATAGAAGTATGTCAAATATATATATAGAACCACTTGATGTAACTGTAGTTGAAGAAGATATTCCTAATAGATTAGAAGATTATTTTCCAAAAGAAAGTGATAATGATGAAGGAATTAATCGCGTTGCATTAATCATCAATAGATATCCAAGACGTAGCCAAAATATAGCTGTTAGATTGAATAAAAAAGGATTATTTGTAGAAGTCTTTTCAAACGATCCAAATAGCTTTAATAAAAATTATAATATTACAACAGCCATATATGATTGGGTAAGTATCCATTATATTCAAAGTTATTTAGGAAATTTATATGGCTGGGATAGAAGAATTCATGATAATGAATTAATAGTAGAATTATATTTAAGAATAGGCCTAGACTCATTAACACCAGAAAATATATTAAAAAAATTAAATGTTGAACCAGATACCATCATGGAGTTTAATTCAAGTACTTTAACTTGCTCTATATCAAATACAATTATGACCGATAAAGTAGAATTCAATATAGAAAAATACTCAGAAGATGAAAGCTTTTATGCAACTTATATGCAATATATGATAAAAGAAGGATATTATTTTGATAAAAGTATTGAAATGCAATTAGAACAAAAGATTAAAGCACTTAGTAGAAAATAATATGATTATTAAAAACCAAAAGATAACATCATTCATTCAAATGATGTTATCTTTTTATATAAAGAAAGTAAAAATATGATACAATGATTATGGTGATAATATATGAACTATAATGATGGAAATATATATGATAACTTCTATGATGAACCAATAGAGAAGTTACAAGCAAGAGCTAGAGATTATTCTGAAGGAAATAAAGATTTAGAAGCAACTCTTTTAAACCTATGGAAACAAGGAGTACCAACAACTTCATGTTGTATAGGGCATGAAAAGAAAGAAGATAATGATGAATCAGGTATAGGCTTTTTTATCTTTAAATTAGAAAACCCTAAATCAACTGAATTATTAAATTTAATATACATAATGTTTGAAGAAATAAAAGTAGAGGGAATATATTTAGATATTAGTTCAAACTATATTTCTGTTAATTTTCCAAGAGAATATGGTAATTTAATTTTTAAGATGTTAAATAAATTATCAGAAAAAGATTTATCATTAGAAAATGAAGAATTAGAAATTAATCCTATACTAGAAATAATAGAGTTAGCTAAAAAGAACAATATGTTTTATAGTTGTACAATAGAACAAGGTAAAATACAAATTACTATTTATGATGATACAAAACATAATTATAGTGAAATACCAAGAATAGCATTAGAAGAATGTAATGAATTAAAACTACCAATAATATTAGAATGTACTTATCAAAACATAGATAAACTAACTGAATTAGTTACTAAGTATAATAATAAACCACCAGAAGAACTACCTAAAAAAGAAGAAGAGAATAAAGAAATAAAATTAAATATTTCAAATTTCCAAGAACAAAATATTACTATTAGTTCAGGAATAAATTATGAATCAGAAGAAGACTTTTTTGGCAAGGGATATATTACCTTTGAAATAAATAATCCAAATTCATTTCATCTTTTAAATTTAATATATAAACAGATAGAAGAATTAAAAAAATATGATGTTACAATGACCATTGATGAAGAAACTGTTTCTATTTATTTCCCTGGTATATATACTTATATTATTTATGAACTAGTTAATAAACTATCAAAGGAGATTAAAACAGATTATCAAGATAAAATGGAAATTGAGCCAATTTTAGCGATTATAGACTTCGCTAAAGAACAAGATAGATCATTAGAATATACTATAAAAAATGAAAAAATATTAGTTGCAATATATGATGAAGAAGAAATAGAAGAAAAAGATCCAGATGAAATACTAAAATCAATTGATGAGTATAGTGAAATAACATTTCCTTTTATTGCTGAATGTACTAAAGAAAATATAGATAAATTAAATCATATGATTAATAATTATAATAGTAATGAATCACATAACAATAAAAATGGAATTAAATAATTCCTTTTTTATTGAAATAATTTGCTTTTATTTAAAAAAAGTATTATAATAACACTCACTTAATGAAACAACTAAGAAATTACAGGTACTAGTAAATTAGTACCATTTTTTATGACAAATAATAACTTTACTAAAGACTTATTTCTAAATATATAGTATACTAATATATAGACTAGAGGGGTATGTCTTAGTGGATAGGAGTAGAAACATGAGGAGTAAAAAAGAGAAATCCATAAAACCTAAATTACTAATAATAGTTGAAGCCTTTGCAGGAGGCATTTACTCCTATTTAAAAGGACTTTTAAATAATGTAGTAGATGAGTATGATGTTACAGTTTTATATGCCTTAAGAAGTCAAACTCCAAAAGATTTTGAAAAAGACTTTGACAAAAGAATAAAATTTATTCATTCAAAATATTTAACTAGAAGTATTGGATTACATGATTTAAAAGCATTATTTGAAATAAGAAAAATAGTAAAAGAAATACAACCAGATATTATACATTGTCATTCATCTAAAGTAGGAGCATTAACAAGAGTAGGAATCAATACCAGAAAATATAAGGTATTTTATACTCCTCATGGATATTCTTTCTTAATGGAAGATTCTTCTAAATTAAAAAGAACAATATATTGGATATATGAAAAAATAGCTGCGATGAATAAAGCAACAACAATAGCTTGTTCTAAAGGAGAATATGAAGCAACTAAAAAACTAACTAAAAGAGCTACATACATAAGTAATGGAGTTGAATTAGAAGATATAAAAGAATATATTCCAAAAAATCCTAAAAAGATTAATACAAAAAAATTAACTATAGTGACAACAGGAAGAGTTAGTTATCAAAAAAATCCTAAGCTATTCAATGAAATAGCAGAAAACTTTCCAAGTATTAAATTTATTTGGGTAGGTATGGGAGATTTAGAAAATGAATTAACATCAAAGAATATAGAAATAACAGGTTGGAAAACAAAAGATGAATTAATGAAAATATTATTAAAAAGTGATATATTTATTCTTCCATCATTATGGGAAGGATTACCAATATCTCTATTAGAAGCTATGGCTTTAAAAATGCCGTGTATAGTTTCTAATGTAATAGGTAATAAAGATGTAATTAAAAATAAAGAAAATGGCTTTATTTGTAATAATCTTGATGAATATATAAAAGTAATAAAAAACATACAAAATAATAAATATGATTTAGAAAAAATATCTAATAATGCTTATAAAGACATTATAGAAACATATAACATAAAAGTAATGAGTGACAATTATAAAAAATTATATGTAGAATCATTAAATAATAACAAAGAATAAGGTGAGAGAAATGAGTAAGAAAGTAGGTATTGTATCTTGTTATTTTAAAAATAACTATGGTAGCATGCTACAGGCATATGCTACCAAAAAGATACTAGACAATAATAATATAGACAACGAAACAATTAAAATAGATTACAATACTGACTTTAAAAAAGGTAAAAGAAAGTATTATCTTACTCAAATATTTAATTTTAGTTTTATAAAATCAAAATTAGGTATGATTAAAATGAAATTTGATATAAAACTAAATAAAAAGTTACGAAAAAACGTCTCACTTAGAAATAAAAAATATAATGAATTAATACAAGGGGTGATCTAGATGAAAAACGATTTAATAAGCGTAATTGTTCCTGTATATAATGTTCCACATAAAATGCTTAGAAAGTGTCTTGAAAGTTTAGATAGCCAAACATATGAAAATATAGAAGTAATAGTAGTAGATGATGGATCTACAGACAAAACATGTTCCAATATTTGTGAAGAGTATAAAGAAAATAAAAAATTTAAAATTTTTCATAAAAAAAATGGTGGATTATGTTCTGCTAGGAATTTTGGGGTATATAAGTCTAGTGGAAAATGGATAACATTTGTTGATGGTGATGATTGGATTGAAAAAACCTGCTTTGAAACAATAATCAATAAAATTAAAAATGATGACATCGATATAGTTATGTTTGGGACAATAAAAGAATATAAGAATAAAAATTTTAAATATCATTATCGTGATTTTTATAAAGACGGGGATACTTATACCAATAACGATATTAATGTCATTCGTAAAGATATACTTAATTTCGATGCAAATTTAAGTGATGTAACTGCAAAGTTATACAGACTGTCATTTATTATAGATAATAATATTTTTCATGACGAGAGTATTAGGCAAGGAATTGAAGCTATAGATTTTAATGTAAGAGCATTTAGCTGTTGTAAAAAAACAGTATTTTTAAATGATTATTTTTATCACTATGCTTATAACGAAAAATCTATAACAAACAATTTTAATGAAAGTGAAATAAGAAAAAATTTATATGGTTACTATAAATTGAGGGACTACTTGTTAAAAAACAATGAATCTGAATTATTAAATATGTTATATGTCAGAATAATGCATAATATTATTTCAGTTTCTATTAGCGGTTACTTTAATCCAAAAAATAAAATGAAATTCAAAAAAAGAAAAATAGGTTTTAACTCATACTTAGAAGAAGCAATTGTAAAAGAGTCTCTTATTAATGTTGACCATAATATGATGAATTTCAAATATAGAATTATTCTGTTTTTTATTAAAAATAAAACATATTTATGTTTATATTTATTAGGCTATATTAGAAATTTTCAAAAAGGATAAATGGAGGATATATGATTATTTACATTTTGTTTTATATAATTATATTTTTATTATCATTAAAAGTAAAACCCAAGAAATATACTTTCATTGATTATTTAATTCTCATACTTATGGTTCTTTTTTCGGGGTTACGTGCATGTGGAACTGATTATTTTCTATATAAATTTTTTTACGAATTAATTAATGAAACAACGGTAGCTGCAAGTAGAACTGGAATAGGATTTACTTATTTAAGGATTTTCTTTCACAATGTACTTCACCTTGACTATCAATTTTTAATATTATTCGTTTCTGCTGTTACAAATTTATGTATTTATAAATTTATTAAGGAAAAATCAAATAAACCAGGATTAGCATTACTGTGTTATATAAGTTTTGGTTTTTATACTAATTCGTTTAATATGTTTAGGCAAATGATGAGTATATCGCTTGTTTTAATTGGAACGTTATATTGGGAAAAAGGCAATAAATTGATTTCTATCATTTTCTACATATTTGGGTTTCTACTTCATTCAGTTTCTTTAGTTGGCATTATTATTTACTCATTAGATAAATTTTTTAGAATGATTAAATTGGATCCCATAATTGTTATAATTATATTTATTATTTTTTACTTAACATATGATAAATTTTTTGATTTGATTATGAATTTTATACCTTCGTTGAGTATATATAAAAATAGAGATTATATTCCAGGCCTTGGTACTTATTTAATTATAATTGTTAATTGTATTATTTTTGTTTTTCTTTCATTATTTAAAAAAAAGATTGTTGATAGTGATAGCATGATTAATAAATATTTTAATTATTTTGCTATTGCTATAATTATTTCAAGTTTTCAGTTAAAAAATTATTTGTTTATGAGAATAGTTGTTTATTTTTCTATTTTTATGCCATTATTAATTGCTGAATTTTATGAAAAATTGAATATAAATAATAATAAAATAATAAGTTTTTTGTTATATATAACTATATTTGTGTATTTTTTGATATATACTAATTCATTTGGTGGTGTAGTACCATATCATTTTTTCTTTAATAGATAGGAGCGATGAATATGAAAAAATTGTTAACTACAAGAGAAATTCAATTAGAACAATTATTTATTTTGAAAGATGTTATAAATTTTTTAGAAGAAAATAAATTAGATTATTCAATAGCAGGGGGTACAATGCTTGGCGCCATTAGGCATAATGGGTTTATCCCATGGGATGATGATATTGATATTTTGATGCCAAGACATGATTTTGAATTTTTTATAGATAATTATAAAGACAGTGATAGTCTTTATCTAGCGAGTTATAAAAATGGCAAGATTAATCTTCCTTTTGCCAAAGTTTTTTATAAAAAAGTTAAAATTAGTCAACGGAATTATAAAAAAACAGATAATGGTTTTTTGTGGATTGATATTTTTCCAATGGATGGAATCGAAGAAGATAATAAAAAATCTGATGTGCTGTTTCGTAAGATTAATTTTTTGAAAAAATGTATTGGCTTGTCAAATACAAAAATATCAGCCATTTTAAGAGAATGGAGAGAACCAAAAAAAATTATTGTAAAATCTTTTATGAAACCATTTGTGTTCATTATACCTAAAAGTTTTTTTATAAAAAGGATTAATTATTATTGCAAAAATTGTGATTATGATAATTCTAAATATGTTGGTAATGTTGCATGGGCACTAAGCAAAAAAGAAAAATTTTTAAAAGAAAAAATATCACCTAAAAAAAAGGTGACATTTGAAGATATTATGGTTAACGGATTCGAAGAGTATGATTATTATTTAACTCAGTTATATGGTGATTATATGAAATTACCTCCTCTAGATAAAAGAGAAAACCATGAATATGAGGCGTGGATAGATTATGAAAAGCAATAAGAGCAATTTAACTTTAATTAATTCTGTTTCCAGTGTTTTATTACAGATTGTTACAATTATTAGTGGATTTGTTATACCGAGACTAACGTTAAGTACCTTTGGTTCTGATGTTAATGGTCTTGTTTCTTCACTTAACCAGTTTCTAAACTATGTATCACTACTTGAAGGAGGAATAACTGGCGTCATAATGGCTAATTTATATAAGCCTTTATATAATAAGGATAGTAAGAAAATTAGTTCTGTAATAAGTGCAACAAAAATATTCTATAGAAAAATTGCATATTTTTTTGTAGCATATTCTATTATATTATCAATTGTTTATCCTTTGGTTTTTAAAACTAGGTTTTCTTTTGAATATGTTTTTTTTCTTTCTGTAATACTATCAGTAAGTTTATTTATACAATATAATTTCTCCTTATCTCTTAAAGTTTTATTAAATGCTGATAAAAAAGTATATATTGTTTCGTTTACCCAAATATTTCTTTCTATAGTAAATATGGTGTTATTTTCAATATTGATAAGGGTATTCCCTAATATTCATTTTTTAAAAATTGTTACATCTTTAGTTTATATTTTTCAACCAATTATATATAAAAAATTTGTTGATAAACACTTTATGATAGATTGTGATGAAAAACCTGATTCTAATTTATTGAAAAGCAGATGGGATGGTTTTGCAATAAATGTAGCTGCTTTTCTTCATAGAAACACTGATGTTAGTATTTTAACAATATTTACTAATTTAAAAACAGTTTCAGTCTATTCAGTTTATGCGCTAGTTGCTTCAGGGCTTCGTTCATTGATAACATCAGCCTCTTCAGGAGTTGCACCAACAATTGGACATCTTTATGCTAAAAATAATATTATTGAGTTGAACGAAAAGTTTGATACATACGAATTTATTATATTTATTACTACCTTCTTTTTATTTGGTGTTGGTATTCTTATGATAACTCCCTTTGTTATGATATATACTAAAGGAATAACAGATGCAAATTATAATCAAGAGGTTTTTGGCGTTTTACTTTTGATTGCTGAAGCAATTTATTGTATTAGAGAACCATATGTAACTTTAGCTTATTCTGCAAACAAGTTTAGAGAAATAAAAAAACACGCTTATATTGAAGCAATTATAAATATACTACTATCAGTTATTTTAGTAAAAAAAGTTGGATTGATTGGCGTAGCTATTGGTACATTAATGGCTATGCTATATAGAACTCTTTTTCATATTGTATATCTAAAAAGGAACATTTTATACAGACCTATATCTGTTTCCTTAAGAAAAATATCCATTTTTTTAATAACAACATTATTTGGAATTATCTTATGCAGAGTAATTATTCCAATACATAATTATTCTTTGTTAATTTGGATTTTATATAGTATAATATATAGTGTTATTATTGGCATATTACTATTATTAATGAGTTTTATATATTTTAAAGAAGAGTTTAAATTATTCTATAATTTATTTAACAAAATAAAAAAGGTTGTGAAAAAATGAAAAAAGAATTATCATTACGAGAAATACAATTAGAGGAAAACGAAATTTTAAAATCAACAATCAATTTTTTGAATAAACATAAATTGAATTATTATTTAATTGGTGGAACGTTGTTAGGAGCAATTAGACATAAAGGCTTTATTCCGTGGGATGATGATATAGATATTGGGTTACTTAGAAAAGACTATGATAGATTAATGGAAATTGCAAAAACTGAAAAGGTATCAAATAATTTAAAAATAGTTTCATTTGAACTTAATAATCTTAATTATCCATACGCAAAAGTTATTAATGAAGATTTATTAGTTAATAATAACAATAATGAAGATAAAAACTTATGGATTGATATTTTCCCAATCGATTTTTTACCTAACAATCAATTAGAAATAGATAAAATAATTAAAAAAAATATGTTTTATAAGAAATTATTGTCTTCAAAGATCTTTAAAATTTCCTCATTTTTTAGCAGGAATGGTTTTACAAAGAAGAATTTTATAAAAATATTAGTAAAAATAGTAACTATATTTCATAATTCAAATTATTACGCAAGAAAAATACATGATAACTCAGTTATAAATAATAGTGATTCCAAAAAAATTGGTGTTATTGTATGGGGATATGGTTCAAAGGAAGTGCTAAGTATTGACGATATTAATCCAACTCAAGTTGTTTTTGAAGGTAATAAATATTTTGGATTCAGTAATTATGATACATATTTAAAGAATCTTTATGGAGATTATATGAAAATTCCTGCAAAAAAGGACAGATATAATCACATTATGAAGGTAATAAGAAAATGAAAAGAGACAGTACGCTTGATATTGCAAAAGGTTTTGCAATTTTATTAGTAATTTTTGGTCATTGTAAATACGTATATTACCCTTTTAAAATATGGTTATACTCATTTCACGTTCCGTTGTTTTTTGCCGTTTCTGGAATATTGTTTAACTATGAAAAATATAAAAAAGATTTTAAATCATTTTTAGAAAGTAGAATTCAAAGCCTAATTAAACCATATTTATATTTATCAATTATTATGTGGGTTATTGTTAACTTTTTAAAAATTATTAAATCGTATTTCATTGACAAGCATTTAGTTTTTTTATCTTCAAAGATGATAAAAAGTTTTTTTGGTATATTCATTGGTTTTAGATTGACTAACTTTTATTTTTCATTATGGTTTATATTAGTTTTGTTTCGTAAATTTTTAGACTAAGGTCCGTTTTTTAACGGATTTTTTTCTTTTTCAGAGTTATTGCCGTTTCTAGAATGTTAAACGGAAATAACCTTGATA
>CACZFH010000016.1 GCA_902780395.1 uncultured Erysipelotrichaceae bacterium | reverse complement strand
ATTGTATCAGGAATTATACTTATATGTCTTTTATATTTTTACGAAAGAAAAGTGTGTATGCCATATAAGTCACACACACTAAAAATTATACAACCCAAAAGAAGTGATTTTCACTTCTTTTTTTTGATATAATAAAGTCTTTTCTATATAATAATTATTTGAATTGGAGATGTGATAATTATGTTTAAAAATGAACAAATTATTTTTTTAGCGAAGTTCTTTAAACAAGAAAATAAAGATAGTAGTTTTAAAGATATGACAGATCCAGATAATTTAGAAGATTATATTGTGAGAAAGTGATTAGTAAGGAGTCACTTTTTTTATGTAAACTGGCGGAATTTACTATTTACTTTTTTGATTATTTTGACTAATATTATAGTAGGTGATACTATGAAGAAATTAAATAGCAATGGTTGGGGTATGGATACTATGATTTCTTTTTTGATAGCATTTGTTATTTTTTTAATCATTGTTGTTTTTCTTACTTAT
This sequence comes from uncultured Erysipelotrichaceae bacterium, assembly GCA_902780395.1. Lineage (GTDB taxonomy): Bacteria > Bacillota_I > Bacilli_A > RF39 > UBA660 > UBA3789. The sequence continues at coordinate 37,438 of CACZFH010000016.1, read as the reverse complement.
AAAGCAGGAGCAATGTAGAAAAAAAATAAAATTATTATGCTGATTAAATATCTTTGCTTTTTTATGCAAAGATTTATTTAAAGGGTAAAATGATACACCTGGATATGTGTAAAGAAAGGAGATTGATTTAATGCCTACAATTAACCAATTAGTTCGTAAGAATCGTAAGGATAAAGTTAGAAAGAGTAAAGCACCAGTTCTTGGAGTTGGATTAAATACTATTCAAAAGAAAACAACTGATACTAATTCTCCTCAAAAACGTGGAGTATGTACTCGTGTTGGTACAAAAACACCTAAAAAACCTAACTCTGCTTTGCGTAAATACGCTCGTGTACGTTTATCAAATGGAAAAGAAGTTGATACTTATATTCCTGGAATTGGTCATAACTTACAAGAGCACAGTGTTGTTTTAATTCGTGGTGGACGTGTTAAGGATCTTATCGGAGTTCGTTATCATATTATTCGTGGTACTTTAGATACTGCTGGAGTTAAAGATCGTAAACAAGGACGTAGTAAATACGGAGCAAAAAAAGGTAAATAATTATAATAATTTGAAGGGAGGATATTAATATGCGTAAAAGACGTGCAGTAAAGAGAGATGTTTTACCAGATCCAATATATAAGTCTAAAATAGTTGCTAAACTAATTAATACGGTTATGTTAGATGGTAAAAAAGGAACTGCTCAATCAATTGTTTATCAAGCATTTGAAACTGTTAAGAAAAAGACTGGAGCAGATGCTTTAGAAGTATTTAATAAAGCAATGGAAAATATTAAACCTCAACTTGAAGTTAAGAGCCGTCGTGTTGGTGGTTCTAATTATCAAGTTCCAGTTGAGGTTACACCTGCGAGAAGTTTAGCTTTAGCCTTAAGATGGTTAACAAAGTATTCTCGTGAACGTGGTGGAAGAGGAATGGCTGAAAATTTAGCTAATGAAATTATGGATGCTGCGAACGGAACAGGAGCAGCAGTTAAGAAACGTGAAGATACTCATAGAATGGCTGAAGCTAATAAAGCTTTTGCACATTATAGATGGTAGAAAGGAAATAGGTTTATGGCAAGAGATACGTCTTTAGATAAGACAAGAAATATTGGAATTATGGCTCATATTGATGCTGGAAAAACTACTTGTACTGAAAGAATTTTATTTCATACAGGAAAGATTCATAAAATCGGTGAGACTCATGATGGTGAAAGCCAAATGGACTGGATGGCACAGGAGCAAGAACGTGGTATTACAATTACTTCTGCTGCTACTACTGCTCATTGGAAGGGATATCGTTTTAATATAATTGATACTCCTGGACACGTAGATTTTACAATCGAAGTGTCTCGTTCCTTACGTGTATTAGATGGTGCTGTTGCATTATTGGATGCACAAGCTGGTGTAGAGCCTCAAACAGAAACTGTTTGGAGACAAGCATCTGAATTTAAAGTTCCAAGAATTATTTTCGCAAATAAAATGGACAAAATGGGTGCTAACTTTGAATATACTTTGAAGACTATTAAAGATCGTTTAGGAGTAAATGCTAAACCAATTGAATGGCCTATTGGAGCAGAAGATAATTTCAATGGTGTTATTGATTTAATTAATATGAAAGCTTATCATTATGATGGAAAACAGGAAGAAAATGCTGAAGAAATTGAAATTCCTGCTGATTTAAAGGCTGTTGCAGAGGAGAAGAGAGCTGAATTAATTGAAGCTGTAGCTGAATTTGATGATGATATGATGATGACTTATCTTGATGGTGGAGAAGTTACTGTAGATATGATTAAAAAGGCTATTCGTAATGGATGTTTGGCTGCTGAGTTCTTCCCTGTTATGTGTGGAACTGCTTTGGGTAATAAAGGTATTAAATTATTACTTGATGCTGTTATTGACTACTTACCTAGTCCTCTTGATATTCCATCAATTAAAGGAACTACTTTAGATGGTCAAGAAGCTGAAAGACACCCTAATGATAATGAACCATTTGCTGCTTTAGCTTTCAAAGTTATGACTGATCCATTTGTAGGACGTTTAACTTTTTTTAGAGTTTATTCTGGTCACTTAAGTAGTGGATCTTATGTATTAAACTCTACAAAAGATGTAAAAGAAAGAATTGGTCGTATATTATTAATGCATGCCAATACTCGTACTGAAATTTCAGATGTATATACAGGAGATATTGCTGCTGCAGTTGGTCTTAAAAATACTACTACTGGAGATACTTTATGTGATGAAAAGAAAGCTATTATTTTGGAGAGCTTACATGTTCCAGAACCAGTTATTCAATTAGCTGTTGAACCAAAGAGCAAAGCTGATCAAGATAAAATGGCTTTGGCATTACAAAAACTTGCTGAAGAAGATCCAACATTTAAAGTTCATACTGATCATGAAACTGGTCAAACAGTTATCGCTGGTATGGGTGAATTACACCTAGATGTATTAGTTGATCGTATGAGAAGAGAATTCAATGTTGAAGCTAATGTTGGTGCTCCACAAGTTGCTTATCGTGAAACAATTAAGCAAGCTGCTGATTGTGAAGGTAAGTATATTAAACAATCTGGTGGACGTGGTCAATATGGTCATGTTTGGGTTAAATTTGAGCCAAATCCAGATAAAGGATATGAATTTGTTGATCAAATCGTTGGTGGTGTTGTTCCTCGTGAATATATACCAGTTGTTGATAAGGGATTACAAGAAGCATTACAAACAGGTGTACTTGCAGGATATCCTATGATAGATGTTAAGTGTACATTATTTGATGGTAGTTATCATGATGTAGACTCTAACGAAATGGCTTTCAAAATTGCTGCTAGTTTTGCATTAAAAGAAGCAAAGAATAAGTGTAAGCCAGTTTTACTTGAACCAATTATGAAAGTTGATGTTACTACACCAGATGAATATTTTGGAAATGTTATGGGTGACTTAACTTCTCGTCGTGGTAAACCTTTAGGCCAAGAGTCTCAAGGAAATGCAATTAAGCTTAGTGCAATGGTTCCACTATCTGAAATGTTTGGGTATGCTACTAATTTACGTAGTAATACACAAGGTAGAGCTACTTTCGTAATGTTCTTTGATCATTATGAAGAAGTACCTAAAAATATTGCAGAAGAAATTATTAAAAAGAGTGGAAATTAATTAAAACTTGTATCAAAATAGTTGATAATTTTTCAATTATTCGATAAAATATATGTTGTAATTAAAAAAGGAGGAAATTATATTATGGCAAAACAAAAATTTGATCGTTCAAAACCACATGTAAATGTTGGTACAATTGGACACGTAGATCATGGTAAAACTACTTTAACAGCTGCTATTACAAGTGTTTTATCAGGTAAAAATGGAAATGAAAAAGTTGCTTTTGAGAACATTGATAAGGCTCCAGAAGAAAGAGAACGTGGTATTACTATTAATACTGCACATGTTGAGTATAGTACTGACAAGAGACATTATGCTCATGTTGACTGTGCAGCTCAAATGGATGGAGCAATCTTAGTTATTGCTGCAACTGATGGACCTATGGCACAAACTCGTGAACATATCTTACTTGCTCGTCAAGTTGGAGTACCTAGAATGGTAGTATTCATGAACAAATGTGATATGGTTGATGATGAAGAGTTATTAGATTTAGTTGAAATGGAAATTCGTGACTTATTAAATGAATACGGATTTGATGGAGACAATACTCCAATTATTCGTGGTTCTGCATTAAAAGCTCTTGAAGGAGATCCAAAGTGGGTTCCTAAGATTGAGGAGTTAATGGATGCTGTTGATACATGGATTCCTACTCCTGAAAGAGATAATGACAAACCATTCTTAATGAGTATTGAAGATGTTTTCACTATCACTGGACGTGGAACTGTTGTTACAGGACGTGTTGAACGTGGACAATTAAAACTTAATGATGAAGTTGAAATCGTTGGAATTAAGCCAACTAAGAAGACTGTTGTTACTGGAATTGAAATGTTCCGTAAACAATTAGATTATGCTGAAGCTGGAGACAATGCTGGAGTATTATTACGTGGTATTGCTCGTGAAGAAGTTGAAAGAGGACAAGTTCTTGCTAAACCAGGAAGTGTTACTCCACATCATAAATTTAAAGCTACTGTTTATATTCTAAGTAAAGAAGAAGGTGGACGTCATACACCATTCTTCAACAACTATCGTCCACAATTCTATTTCAGAACTACTGATGTTACTGGTGTAATTACTTTACCAGAAGGAACTGAAATGGTAATGCCTGGAGATAACATTGATATGGAAGTTGAATTAATCCATTCAATCGCTCTTGAACAAGGAACTCAATTCTCTATCCGTGAAGGTGGAAGAACTGTTGGTGCTGGTTCAGTTACTGAGATTGTTGAATAATTAATTTTAGACTGTTAACAAAGGAATATTTGTTAATAGTCTTTTTTTTAAGAGCATAAAAAAACAGGTCTACATGACCTGCTTTTTATTGTTTTTTGTTTTTATTCTTAATTGTTTTTTGATACCATTTATAAGTAAAGTTGTTTAAGATAATATCAAATTCTCCAATATATTCTGTTACTGTTGAATTAAAACCTAATTTAGCTTCATTAATACCACTATATGGGTTTTGTTTTTCAAATTCACCAACAATTCCATTAAAGTTAACATATTTTAATCCTTGATCATTATAGTCTGTTATTAGTTGCCATTTAATTAGGTAATTGCAGTTTAAGTAATTAAAACTTTCATCTATTCCTTCTGTAAATAAATAAGCGGCATTATCATATTTAATAACTAATGCCCCACCTATAATGACCCCTTTTGGGTTATTTTTTAATAGTTCTGTTGCTTTTAATAAATTGTTTTTATAGGTTGTTATTAATTTATCAGATTCCATTTTCTTATTAATATATGAATTTCTTTCTTTTTCATCTAAGCTTGTATCTTGTACTCTGCTAGCTAAGCTATCATTATACTCAACTTCTTTTTCATAATTTCTTCTACTATTAATTAAGAATTTTTCTGTATTTATTTTTGCATAATAGACATCTACATTGTTTCCAAAGACTTTGCAGATGGTTTGATAATAGGCAATTGGTTTTTTTTCTTTTTTTTCTACAAAGTTATATAGTTTATTAACATTATTATTCTCATCTTTTATGATTTCGATTCCACTGTTGATTGCTCTTCTTATTTTATTTCTTGTTCTTTTTTCTAATTTAGCGAAGATTTCTCTTATATCTCTTTGTAATAAGACAAGTGTTTCCCAACGTGGTTTTTCTGTTTCAAAAAATAATGTTTTTCCTTTATAATTAAATCCTGCATTTTGAATATTATCTATTATTGTATTTCCTTTGTTATTTAAATTCATAATACTTCCGTCGGAATCTCTTATAGAAAGTGGGATTGATGGATCAATTCTTAGAGCCATAAATCCTTGTTTTCCTAGAACCTTTTTTAGTTTATCTACTAATTCTTTTATAGAATTAACATCTTCATAGTCAAATAAAAATCCTCTTGGAGCATAGGCAATTTTATTTCCTAAAAATACATCTTTATAAATGATTAAGGTTGCTCCTAGTAATTTATTATTATCATCTACTATTCCTAGGAATTGGGCTTGGTAGCCAAATTTAACCATTACATTTGCATACATTGAAGTTTGATAATAGTTTCGATATCTATGTGTTGATGCAAATTTATCAAATTGAGCAGCGCTTAATTTTACAACTTTCATTTTGCCCACTTCCTATCTTCTCTTTATATATTATATCATATACTAGTCTTTTCTTACAATAATTTATGGATTTCTTTTTTTATATAAAAAACGGATTATTTTTTATCCGTTTCTTTTTGTTTTGTTAGTTTTATATTTTACTGAAAATTTATTCGTTTGTCTATTTATTATAATATTTTTTTTATTTTTTTATAAGTTTAAATGTTTCTTCTGTGATTGTTTCCCCTAGGAAAAAGTATATTGTTTTTTTTAGTTTTTCTCTAATTCGGTTAGTATTATTTCCCCAAGAGTTCTCCCAATGATGGATACAAATTGAATTATTCGTTAAAGTAAGTTTATGAGTTATTAAGTGTTCTGGATAAAAATAATCTCTTGGATATACTGTAACAGAGTCTAGATACTGTAGACGATTATTTGATTTTAAATTATATTTATTTATCATTTGTCTAGTTATTATGTCTGTGTTTGGGGTTGTATCTATTTTACCATTTTGGCTTATAAAATGTTTATTTTGGTACATGTCTAGTAAACAATCAAGCCATGGGTTTTGTTTGGTACTTCCTATTACAGCGCTACCAACTTTATATCTGGACTCAAAACCTATAAAGGCTTCATTAATTAATAATGAATCAAAACTATTAAGCATTTCTACATCTGTATCAAGATATATTCCTCCAAGTTGGTTAAGTACGTCTAACCTTGCATAATCACTTACAAATGCCCATTTTTTATTGTTATAGGCTTCTTTTACATAATCATTTTTTTGAATATTATAATTATCTTCATTCCATAAGATAAATTCATAATCTGGTAAAGATTTCTTCCAGCCTTCTACATATTTCAGTAATTTTATTGGCATTTCATTTTGCCCAAACCAACAATAATGAATTGTTTTAGGTATAATATTCATAGTTATCTCCTTTAATAAGTATATATTATATCAAAAAAATCATTATATTAGAATCTTTTTTTAATAATATTTATGTTTTGGATAGAACCATTTTTTGTTATTTTTCATGCTTAGATATGATACAATTATATTAGGTGATAAAAATGAATGATTCATTTATAAAGTTTAGACATGAGTATCCTGAGTTTGTTTATAATGATTTTACTGTTTTTGAAGATGACTCTAAATATGTTGTTACATATGATTTTCAAATTAATAATTTGATTTTTAAACCTAAAATAACAATTTTAAAAGATGATATTTCAAATGATAATATTGATTCTGATTACTTAAATTATTTATTCTTTCAATATGGTTTATTTGATTTGATGAGTTATTATAAATTAACTTGTTCTCCTGTATTAAGAATTAGACCTATGGCTATTAATGAGGAACAGTGTTCTTTTTTTAAAAAGGTTTTATATAATGGACTAGGGGAGTATTTTTATAAAAATAATATAGATATTGATTATGATCACTTTTTAGATATTGTTGTGGAAAGTGATAAAGAATACGCTCTTCCTATTTTTTCTTCTTTGTTTTCAGGTAATTTAATTCCAATTGGTGGAGGAAAAGATTCTATTGTTTCAATGGAACTTTTAAAAGATTATAAAAATGATAATAAATTATTTATGCTAGAGAGAAATCTTTATCCTAAAAATGAAGCAGGATATCAATCTATTTATACTGGGGGTTATGATGATTCAGATATTGTAGTTTTCAAAAATGAATTGGATTTGCAATTATTGGAATTGAATAAACAAGGATTCTTAAATGGTCATATTCCAATTTCTGCTTGTATTAGTATTGCTAGCTTTATTTTAGCTTATTTAAATGGTAAGAAATATATTGTATTATCTAATGAAGCTAGTGCTAATGAAGGTAATTATGAGGGACTTAATATTAATCATCAATATTCTAAGAGTTATGAATATGAAAAAGATTTTCAGGATTATTCACATAAATATTTGAATCCAAATATTCATTATTTTAGTTTATTAAGAGGATGGAATGAATATCAAATAGTTCAAGAGTTTTTAAAACATAAAGAATATTTGAGTGTTTTTAGAAGTTGTAATCGAGGTACAAAACAGAATATATGGTGTAATCATTGTAGTAAGTGTTTATATGTTTATATTATGTTATATCCTTATTTAAGTGATGAAGAACTAAGATTGGTTTTTGAAAATGATATGTTAAACGATAGTTCATTAGAATCTGTTTTCTTGGATTTAATTCTTCCTGATCGGTTAAAGCCTTTTGAATGTGTAGGAACTAGATTAGAAATTAATTTTGCTTTACAAGAAGCTTTACGAAATAAGAAAAATTATCCATATCTACTTCAATTATATAAAGATAAATATTGTGGTATGATGATTGATAAAAATATTGTAGCTAAATATTGGAATAGTGAGAATTCTATTCCAGATGATTATTTGAAAAAGTTTGGTGATAAAATTGAAAGATAAAATATTTGAGTATTTGACAAAAAAGGGTAAAATCTTAATACTTGGTTTTGGAAAAGAAGGAAAATCTACGTATGATTTTATTAGAAGTATGGATGCTACTCTTCCTATTGGAATTGCTGATATGAATGAAATAACTTGTGAAAAAGTATTATTTGATACGAATGTTTTTTTGCATATTGGTGATAATTATTTAGATGCTTGTAGTCAATATGATGTTATTATTAAAGGACCTGGGGTTATTATTAAAGATTATTTACCACCTGAAATTCAAAAAAGAATTACTTGTCAAACTGATTTGTTTGTCCATTTTTGTGAGGCTAAAACGATTGGTATTACAGGAACAAAAGGTAAATCTACTACGACTTCTTTGCTATATCATATTTTGAAGACAATAGGGAAAAAAGCTATTTTAATGGGTAATATTGGAATACCTGTTTTTGATACTATTGATGAAATTGAAGAAGATACTATCTGTGTTATGGAATTAGGTTGTCATCAGTTGGAGTTTATGAGATATTCTCCTAATATTGCGGTTTTATTAAATATTTATGAGGAACATTTAGATCATTATTTATCTATGCAACATTATATAGATAGTAAAAAGAATATTTATCGTCATCAAGGTAGAGAAGATGTTGCTTTATTGGGAAATAGTCCTTATTTAAAGGATAATGATACTATGAGTATTATTGTTCGTAATGATTTGTCTTCTCCTAACTATTATTGGTTAAATGATGAAGAGTTAATTATTTCTTTTAAATCTAATACTATTCATATTCCTAGATCTAAAATTGAGACAAAATTAAAGGGAGAACATAATATATCTAATATTTTAGTATGTTTAACGATAACATTTATTTTAGGATTAGATATTGATGAAGGTATTAAAGCTATTGCTAGTTTTAATGGACTTCCTCATCGTATGGAAAATGTTGGTACTTATCAAGATATTACATATTATGATGATAGTATAGCGACTTCTATTCCTTCAGTTATATATGCTGTTCAATCTTTAGAGGTGGTTGATACTATTATTATTGGTGGAATGGATAGAGGTTTAGATTATCAAGACTTAGTTGATTTTTTAGTTACTTCTAGTGTTAGGAATATTTTGTTGTTACCAGATACAAATAAAAGAATTCATTCTTTATTTGATGAGGTAGGAACTGATAAAAATGTTGTTAGTGTCAAGGATATGGTAGAAGCTGTTAAAATTGCTAAAGAGGTAACTGAAAAAGGTAAAATTTGTTTATTATCTCCAGCTGCTGCTAGTTATGGTTTTTATAAAAATTTTGAAGAGAGAGGAAATCATTTTCAAAACTTAGTAAAGGAAAATAATTCTTGATTATTTTCTTTTTAGTTTGTGTTATAATTTATTTAGAAAGGATGATTTTTAATGAAAATTATTGATGTTATAGGACGTGAGATACTTGATTCACGTGGAAATCCTACGGTTGAAGTAGATGTTATTCTAGAAAATGGAATTGTAGGTAGAGCAGCTGTTCCTAGTGGAGCTTCAACTGGGGAAAGAGAGGCTTTAGAGTTAAGGGATGGAGATAAATCTCGTTACTTAGGAAAAGGTGTTTTGAAAGCAGTTGAAAATGTTAATGGGCCTTTAAGAGATTTAGTTATTGGTATGGATGCTAGTGATCAAAAAGGTTTGGATTATGCTATGATTGAACTTGATGGTACAGAAACAAAATCAAAATTTGGAGCAAATGCTATTTTAGGTATTAGTATGGCTGCTATGAAAGCTAGTGCTATAGAAGCAGGAAAACCATTATATCGCTATATTGGAGATGGAACTGTATTACCTAGACCAATGATGAATATTATTAATGGAGGTGCTCATGCTGATAATAAGCTTGACTTTCAAGAATTTATGATTATTCCTCAAAGAGATACTATAAAAGAAAGATTAAGAGTAGGCGCTGAAGTTTTTCATAATTTAAAGAAAGTATTAAATGAAAAAGGATTGGCAACTGGAGTTGGAGATGAAGGTGGTTTTGCTCCTGACTTACAATCAAATAGTGAAGGTTTTGACTTGATTATGGAGGCAATAGAAAAGGCTGGATATAAACCTGGTGTTGATGTTTGTATGGGTATTGATGTTGCAGCTTCAGAGTTTTATAAAGATGGTAAATATAATCTTGTTGGAGAAGGAAGAAGTTTAACTACTGATGAATTAATTGATTTTTATGAAGAATTGGTTTCTAAATATCCTATTATTTCTATTGAAGATCCTGTAGATGAAAATGATTGGGATGGGTTCCAAAAAATTACAGAGCGTATAGGGGATAAAATTCAATTAGTTGGTGATGACTTATTTGTTACTAATAAGAAATGCTTACAAATGGGAATTGATCATCATGCTGGAAATGCTATTTTGTTAAAAGTAAATCAAATTGGTACTATTACTGAGACACTTGAAACAATTGAATTAGCTCGTAATAATGGATATGCAACAATTATTTCTCATCGTTCTGGAGAAACTGAGGATACAACAATTGCAGATTTAGCAGTTGGTCTTAACTTAGGACAAATTAAAACTGGTTCTATGTCTCGTACAGATCGTATTTGTAAGTATAATCAATTATTAAGAATTGAAGAAGAATTAAATAAATAATATTACTATAAATGTTATAATAAGACATTAATTATCACTTAAAGATAATATAATGTCTTTTTTATTTCATTATCAATTATTAATTACTTGTTTTATTTAATTAAATATGATATAATATAGCACTAATGAAGAGGTGTAAGATTATGGTCAGTGTTGATTATAATAGGTATATGGGGATAGTGCCAAAAGAAACTAGTAGCTATGTTAGATGGTTTTTAGATTATTTGGTTAATGATGAGAATGTATTTATTAATGATTATAAATTATGGAATGATGATAGAATCTTTTATTATGCTTTAAAGGCTTATTTGAAATCAGAAAAATCTAATGGAAATTATTTAACTTCTATAGGTTTCAAAGATACATATAAATTATCTGATAAACCAGGTTCTGATTCTGCTCGAGAATCGATGTTTAGAAAGTATGCGAGTTATTTTTTGCCTGATTATAGTGAAGAATTAAAGGTATTAAAACCTGAAGATATTATTTTAAAAATTTATGATATTAATGTTTGTACTTCTGTTTTTAGAGCAGTTAGTACCAGCAAAGATTATTTTATTAGTAAAATTAGGGAGCGTGGTGGCCTAAAAAAAGAAGATTCGAAAAATGAATTAAGAAAAACTCTTCTATCTTTTTTTCCTATTTCTACTATTAATTATTTTGATATGGCTGGTAAATTGTTTTATTATCTAAGAGAGAATTCTGCTGAAAATGTTTTTTTTAATGAAGAACAAAATTTACATCTTTCATTGTTGTTAGCTATTTATTATTATAATGATGTTTCTAATGATGAGTTTTCTTCAGATAAAGCCCAGATTATTGACTCTTTTAATAAAATTGGATTAACAAAAAATGAATTAGAGAAAAATATTAATGTAGTTATTGATGAAGCAAAGTTATCTGAAATAGATTCTATTTTAATAATAAATAGATATTATAAAGAACTATTAGGAAAAATAAAAACTGAAAATAGGGTATATGTTGCAGAAGCATTAAAATATGTAGTAACTAATGGTCTTGATGGTAATAATTATTTTATTAAAGAAATTTTAGGAAAATGTGGTGTTACTAATAGAGAGTTATCTGATGATTTAAATAAAATAATTGAAAATAGATATTTATTAAATGGAAAAGAAAGCACTATAGAAACATTTTATAAGTATTTATCACCTGAAGTTATAAAATATTTAAAAGAAGTGGCACGTTATTATTCTTATTTAGAGGAGAAAAATGAAAGTCTTAATAATATGTATGTTAGGTCTAAGATAGATCAAATGGCTTTAGCTATGTTTATAGCAAATATGCAACTTCATAAAAAATATAATGATTTCTTTACTGAACAAGGAATTACTCTTGAAAAGGTATTAGAATTAATGAATCTTCCTAAGTTAGATGTATTTAATGAAGAAGTTAAGAGTTGTGTAGTAAATGAGCATTTATTATTAAAATATGATAAAATATTGACTTTAGGATTTTCTTCTGAAGAGGATAAAAGAAATTTAACAGTTAATGATATAGTAAGTAATTTTACTGTTCAAAGTAGATTAGGGTCAACATTAGTAAAAAATATATTTGATTCTCTTAGTGATAATAAACTTAAAATGGATTATGCTGATCAAATCGATGAATACTTTGCTAATAAGAATGCTATGAGAAAAAAGAATTTAGAGGAAAAATTATTTGCTAATGTTCCTATTGACGTTTACAATTATTTGAAGGTTGTATGCAGTTATTTTGAGTTGTTAAAAGATCATAATTTATCTGAGGTTGATCATGAACAATTAGCTATTATTCTTGGTGCTTCTAGATATAAAAGTAAATTAAATGATTATTTAGAATCTATGGGATTATATAGAGATAATATATTAGGTGGATTTAATATTGTTAACTTGAGCTATGAGGAAAGACCGTTTGATATTGATTTGATTAATACACGTTTGAGACCTTATATTTTTGATAGAGAAGATGAAAAAATTTCTGTTTATTCAATTTTTGCTAATGCTTTTAATCCAAAACTTGTTAATTCTATAATGTTAAGAAAGGTTATAGATCATTATTCTCATAAAGATTGTACCTACTTTATGGATATTGAGAAAAGATTTAAAGAATATGATGGTAATAAAATACTTTATAATTATTGTACTTTTAATGCCCAAGTAATTATTAAAACAGCAGTAAAAATATATGATGCTATTATTGATGATAAAGATAAATATAATTTATTGGAAACAGAAGATGATGTTAGAGAATTGGCGCTTTTACTATCATTCTTTAAGAATAATGATGATTCAATAAGATTTTTCCAACATAATGGAGTTGATTTAGATAGTATTATTTCTATAGTAGGATTACCTAATAATTTATTAGATATAATAGATGACATGGAAATGTCTGATGATAAAATTGTTGAATTTGAAAAATATATTAATTATGTTAATGGTCATATAGGCCAAGAAATGTTATTATCAGCTTTATTATCTGATGTTCCTAATAAGTCACAATTACTTGAAGTAATTACAGAATTAAGAGGTAGTAAATATGAATATTTAGTTCAAGAAATAAAAGAAAACAAAGAAAGAGATATTTCACCTGAAGAAGGATATGAGGCTTTAGTTGGAGAAGTAATAGAAGAACCTAAATCTTTGGAGGCTAGTAGTATTTCAAGTTATGGTAATAATATTGCTAAATATACTAATTATATTAATAAAGAGGTTCAAGTTTTAACTACTTCTTCTGTTATTGATGATTCTATTAGTGAGATTAATACTCTTCTAAAACAAGTTCAAACGAAGGAGAAGAAGGAAAGTAGTTTTATGGATTTACTATTCGGAGTTGATGAACCAGTAAAGAAAGAAATAAACTATGATGTGCTAAATGAAGTTTCAACTAATGTAAATACTCAAATCGAAGTACTTGCTAAGGAATTAGATCATTATTTCTTTATACAAAAATATATTGAGGAATGTATCAGAAAAAATGTAGAATTACGTGATTATTTAAAGGATTATGAAGCTCAGTTGTTATCTGAACCTTTAGTTGAAGATTCTGACAATATTATTGGAACATGTCAAAATATGAAGAGAAAACTAATTGAACATATGATTTCAAGTAAAATTGAGAATATTGAAAAAACACTTTATGTTTTGATGGAACAATATACGGTTGTTAATAACGAAATTAATAATCATCATAATACTATTTTGTCTTTGGAATTATCAAGATCAGCTATTATTCCTTTGATTTTAACAGAGAATATAATATCAAAAGGTATTCAATCAGAAAGAGTTGCAATAGAATTAAATGCTAATTTAGTTGATTTATTAAGTAATGTTATTAATAAGAATAATGAAGAAGCAAATGTTAATCTTAAAAAAATAATGTCTTTATCTAATCCTAGTGATGATGTGGATGCTAGAATTCAAAGTATATCTGATTATTTAGCATTAACAAGTAAAGATAATAGGGATAATAATCAAAATTTAGATGATTTAGTTACAAACGTTAAGAAAAAATAAAAAATAATTTTAAAAATAATGAGAGAATTGAGGTGATACTTATGGCATATGAAGGAAGTTGTGGTAGCTGTGGAATGTTTGAGGATGCAAAAACAGATAAGCTTTATGATACCAGTAATCCTGATTATATAAAAGGATTTTGTAGATATTATCGTTCATATTACTATCCTACAGAAAATGCGTGTAGTCATTATATAAAACGTGGTGGTGGAAGTTCTAGTGATTGTTATATTACTACGATTGTATGTAATAGTTTAGGATATCCTGATGATTGTGATGTTTTAACTACTCTAAGAGATTTTAGAAATAATGTTTTACAAAAAAATAAAAAATATAGTTCACTTTTATTTCAATATGATACATTAGGACCTATGATTGCTAGTAAGATTGAAGATAATAATGTTGATAATAGAAAAAAGGGTTATTATCCTCCTAAATCTATTATGGCAGAGTATTTACAATCTTGTGATAAAACTTTTATTAGAGGAATATATGATTCTTTCTTATTACCAATTGTAGGGTTTATAAAGAATGGTTTTTATGATAAAGCAGTTAGTCAATATATTAAAATGACTAGATTTTTGCAAGAATGCTATGAGATTGATTATGCAGAAGAAATGCCAGGTAACTATGATTTTCAACGTGGTGGACATGGTTTTGTTGTTTTAAATAGTTCTAAAGAAGAGCCTACTATCTTGAAAAAATGTAGGGCATAATGCTTTTATTTGCATTTCTTTTTGTTCTATGATATTATATTATTGCTTATGGAGGGATTATATGGAAACAGCATTATTAGTTATTTCTATTTTATTAATAATTATAGTATTATTACAAAGTGCTAAAGCAGAAGGTGGAGCACAAATTATTTCAGGTACACAAAGTGAGTTATTTGCTAATCGTAAAGATAGAGGTTCTGAGTTAGTAATTACTCGTATTACTGCAGTCTTAGGAATAGCTTTCTTTCTTATTTGCTTTATATCAATGTTTATTTAAGGACTTCAGTCCTTTTTATTTTGGAAAAGACTAGTTATTTATTATAAAATAAAGTATAATGAAAGATAGAAGGTGAGTCTATGAGAGATAATATTATCAATGTATTAAGTAATTGTGATAAAGCAGTAGATATCTATGAATTGCAAGATTTATTGGAAATTCATAGTACAGAAGAAACTACTCAATTAATGGAGGAACTTCAAAAATTAGAAGATGAGGTTATTATTTATTGTTCTCATAAGAATAAATATATGTTACTTGAAAATAGTCATTTACGAAAAGGAATTATGAGAGTTAATAAGAAAGGGTTTGGTTTTGTTGAAGTAAATGGTTTAGAAGATGATATTTATATATCAGCAGATAATATGAATGGTGCTATACATGATGATATTGTTTTAGTTGAAATTATTAGTAAAATGAATTTAGATCGTTTAGAGGGGCGTATTTTAAAAATAATTGAAAGAAAGACAGAGCGTTATATAGGACAAATTCAATTTGATAATAAAGGTGTTGGTCATATTACTTTGGATGATTCTAAGATTAAACTTAATATAGAAATTCCAAAAGATAATAGTTTAAATGCTGTAGATGGACATAAAGTGGTTGTTGAACTTACTAAAAAGATGAATAATAGTGGTAAATATGAAGGCAAAGTAGTTGATATTATAGGACATGTTAATGATCCTGGAATTGATATTTTATCTATTATTTATAAATATAATATAAATGTTGATTTCCCTGATGAAGTAAAAAAAGAAGTATCTGAAATACCTATGGAAGTATTAAAGAGTGATTTAGGTGGTCGTCGAGACTTAAGAGATCAAGTTATTTTTACTATTGATGGAGATGATACTAAGGATATAGATGACGCTATTTCTATTAAGAAAATGAGTAATGGTCATTATGAGTTAGGTGTTCATATTGCAGATGTAAGCTATTATGTTAGAGAAGGAAGTCCTTTAGATTTAGAGGCAATGGATCGTGGGACTAGTGTTTATTTAGTAGATCGAGTAATTCCAATGTTACCTCATGAATTATCAAATGGGATATGTTCTTTAAATCCTAATGTTGATCGATTAGCTGTTTCTTGTGTTATGGAATTTGATAATAATGGAAAACAACTTAACTATGAAATATTTCCTAGTGTTATTCGTTCTAGAATACAAATGACTTATAAAAAAGTAAATGAAATTCTTGAAAAAAATAATGTTCCGGAAGGATATGAGGAATTTGCTGATGATTTAAGAAAGATGGAAGAGTTGGCAGTTATTCTTCGTAAGATGAAGGAAAAGAGAGGTTATATTGATTTTAATGTTGATGAAGCGAAGATTTTAGTTGATGATAAATGTGTTCCAACAGATGTTATTTTAAGAGATAGAGGAGCAGGGGAAAAATTAATTGAAGATTTTATGATTGCTGCTAATGAATGTGTTGCAACCCATGTTTATTTTATGAATCTGCCATTTATTTATCGTGTTCATGAATATCCAAAAGAAGAGAAAATTAGGAGCTTTTTAGGATTTGTTAGTAGTTTAGGATATCATGTAACGGGAAATGTTAGTGATATGAAACCTACTACTATTCAGAGAATTCTAGCTCAATTAGAAGATAAGCCAGAATATAAAATTCTATCATCTTTATTATTGAGAAGTATGCAAAAAGCTGTTTATCGTCCTGAAAATTTAGGTCATTATGGTTTAGCAAGTAGTTGCTACACCCATTTTACTTCACCAATTCGTCGTTATCCTGATACTACTGTTCATCGTTTATTACATACCTATTTATTTGATCATAAGATTGATATGCAAACGATTCATAAGTGGGAGGAAAAACTTGTTTATATTGCTGAACATTCTTCTGAAAGAGAAAGAGCTTCTGTTGATTGTGAAAGAGAAGTTGAAGATATGAAAATGGCTGAGTATATGGAGAAACATATAGGAGAAGAATTTGAAGGAATGATATCTTCTATTACTAGTTTTGGAATGTTTGTTGAGTTAGATAATCTAATTGAAGGATTAGTTCCTATAAAAGATATGAAGGATTTCTTTCATTTTGATGAAGAGAGAATGACCTTGACAGGAGAAAGAAGTCATGTAAAATATAGTATTGGAGAAAGAGTAGTAGTTAAAGTTGTTAAAGCTTCTAAGGAGGATCGTACTATTGATTTTGAAGTAATAAGAAAGGTTGGATAATATGAGGAAAAGGAGAGTAAAGATTAAAAAGGGTGGAAGAATATTTGTTGTCTTGATTTGTTTTGTTGTTTTTGGAATTCTAGCTCTTGATTATTCTAACTTTCCTTTTAAAAAAGAAAAAAAAGAAGAGCCAAAAAAGGAAGAAAAAGCTCAAGAAAGAAAAGAACCAAAATATTATGAGGCTCATTTGTTCATGGTAGGAGATGCTTTGATTCATAGTGCAGTTTATCAAGATGCTAAACAAGCAGATGGAAGTTATGATTTTAAACCTATGTTAGAGCTTATTAAGCCTATTTCATCACAGTATGATTTAGTTTATTATAATCAGGAAACGATATTAGGTGGAACAGAATTGGGACTATCTAATTATCCTCGTTTTAATTCTCCTTATGAAGTAGGCGATGCTTTTATAGATGCTGGATTTAATATGGTATCTTTAGCAACTAATCATACGATGGACAAAAATGAGCAGGGAGTTATTAATTCTGTTAATTATTGGAGTCAACATAAAGATTCTGTGGTTTATTCTGGACAATGGACTTCTTTTGAATCTAGAGAAACCGAAGTATCTCAGATTTATGAAAAAAATGGAATTAGATATGCTTTTTTATCTTATACAACTTGGACGAATGGTTTAGAGACTCCAACTGGAAAAGAATACTTGAATAATGTTTATTCTGATGAAAAAGCTGCGGCTGATATTGCTAAAGTACGAGATAAAGCTGACATCATTATAGTAGCAATGCATTGGGGAACAGAATATTCTTTAGGTGTTTCATATGATCAAGAAAGGATTGCTAAGTTTTTATCAGATCAGGGAGTACAAATCATTATTGGAGCTCATCCTCATGTTGTAGAACCTGTTGAGTATATTAATGATGGAAAAACTTTTGTTATATATTCTTTAGGTAATTTTATATCTGATCAAGAAGGTAATGAACGTCTTACTGGTCTTATGATGTCTTTAGATATAAAGAAGAAAGTTGATATTGATGATTCCGTAACTGTTACAGTAGAAAATCCTAAAGCTGAGCTTATTTATACAAAGTCTTATTATGGTAGAAAAAGGAGTTTTAAAGTATATCCTTATTCTCAATTGAATACAAATTTGTTGTCTAATTATTCAGCATTGGAGGAAAAGTATAAGGGAGTTGTTAGTAGTCGTTATGAAGAATTACAATGGGGAGTAACGGGGGTGTCTTAATGGAGATTATTAATAGAAAAGCACGTTTTGACTATTTTATTGAAGAAGAGTATGAAGCTGGTATTGCTTTGACAGGTACTGAAATAAAATCTATTCGAAATGGTAATTGTAATATTAAAGATTGCTATGGTATTGTTAAGAATGGAGAAGTATTTCTTCTTAATATGTATATTGGAGAGTATAAGGAAGGTAATATTTTTAATCATGATGAAACTAGAAGTAGAAAATTATTATTACATAAAAAGGAAATTAAAAAGATTTCCCAGCAAATAGAACTAAATGGATTAACTTTGGTACCTTTGAAAGGTTATTTTAAAGATAATCATTTTAAAATATTACTTGGTGTATGTCGAGGTAAAAAGACTTTTGATAAGAGAGAGACTATTAAAGAAAGAGATATACATAGAGAAGTACTTAGAAACATAAAAAATAAATAGTTTATCTTCTTTTTATGGCTCTATAATCACATTTATTGTTATTTAAGGAAGTGTTAATTATACTTTCTTTTTTTTAATAATTATGTTATAATTTATTCACATATGTTATATATGGGGCTGATTTGGTTTCGACGGGAATAGTTGAGCATAGATGGCAAGTCGGGAGTCCACGTTAGAGACACAAAAAAATAAATGCTAAAAGCTTAAAAAATGCTGTAGTTACTTTGTTTGGTGGAAACCACGCAGTAGCTTTTGCCTAATTTAATATAAAGGACAGCGCTTCTTATTAGTTTTACCTTTGGATTATTAAGAAGCTCATTTTAAAAGGTTATGGCTATCTTTTGTCTAGAAGATAGCATGAATTATTAGACTGGTATATTTTCTTGGTCGTTAATTACTTGGAAAGTATATGAGAATAATTAGTTAACTAAACTTGTAGAGGTTTATGTAGCTCTATTTTCGGACAGGAGTTCAATTCTCCTCAGCTCCACCATTAAATAATCTGATTTAACTTTGGTTAAATTTACTAATAAATAATGATTCTAGAAATAGAATTTTTTTTTTATTACTATTTTAATGTTATATCAAAATATTTAGATTGTTAAATCTTATGATAAAAACAGATTATTGAATTAGAATATTATTATGTTATAATATACAAACGAGGTGTTTACTATGGAAAAATACATATTGAGTAAAATGGAAGATTCTAATTTTTCTAAAGCTTCTAATGAAATTTATTTATTAACTGACTACAATAAACTTCAATATCCAGAATATTATAAATGGTATTATCAAAAAAACATACCAAGAATAATTGCTGGTAAGGGGGAAGCAATATTTTATTTAGATGGTTTTCAAATAGTAGGTTTATCTATGTTAAAAAAGACAGAAGATGAATCTAAAATATGCACGCTTTTAATAAATGAAGAGTATCAAAAAAAAGGTTATTCTAGTTTGATACTAGAGGATTCCTTTAAAATACTAGGAACTGAAAAACCTTTAATAACAATTCCAGAAAAAAGACTAGATGAGTTTTCAAAGATTATTCAAGCATATGGATGGGTAGCATCAGAAACTACTGATAGTTATTATAGTCCAGAAGTTATTTTTAATAAGCCGAAATTTTTAAATAAAACTTTACATCAATTTCATCATTAATATATTTTGCTTAACTTTGATTTATTTTATTTTATATTAATTTTCTGTCATTACGTGCTATAATAATTGTTAATTTTTGGGGGGATTTGTTGTGGATTTTAAAAATATTTTTAGTAATATTGTTGGTAGTAACAAAAATATTGTGGAAGTTCCGGGTATTATTATAGATAATTATGAGTTAATTGCTATCCTTGGTTATTGGATGGGGCTAATTAGTTATGATGATTATGAAAAAATGAGATTTTATAAAAATGATGCATATTTAAAAAAAATACTTATAAATAAATATGATTTAAAAATTATTCTTAGTAGTTTTAGAAATTTATTATCTTATACTGAAATTCCTTCAAATGATATTTGTTCTATTAGTCAATATAATAGAAATAAACAATCATTTAATTGTCATTTGGTAAATTCTAATGAGGATATTTGTTTTAATTTTTCTTTTGGTTCTTTTGATGTTATGCCTTCATTGACGGTGAAAAATCAAAATGTTAAATATATATATGAGTTTTATAAAGCTACAAATGAAAGAGCGGCTTTTCTAAAGAAATACTATTTTTATGTTTATAATATAGTTAATGATAATATTTCTTTTTCTCAGAGTTACTTTTCTAATAGCTTTTCTTGTAAAAGGATACAGGGATCTTATCAATTATCTATTAATATTAGTAATCCTGATTCTAATTCATGTGATTTGTTAAGTGATTATTTTTATTCTATAAAAGAAGAAGAAGAGTTTAAGAAATATTTGATGGGATTAACTTATCCTTTTGATGTAAAAGAAATATATAAGTATATATGTGATCGTTGTTTACAATGTTCTTTTGCAGGACCTGTAGGTTTTCCTAAAATTGATATAGAAGTTCAAAAAGTGTTTGATAGTTTTAATAGTATTCTTTTGGATAAAATATTGGTGTCATATGGTAATTTAAAACAATATACTAGAACTACTAATAATAAGACTATTACTGTTGATGGTGATGATAATTGGTCTTATTCTTCTCCTACAATAATTGTTAAGCCAACTCCTTATATTAGTGAACATAAAGTTGATTCTTTAGTTAATGAATTAAAGGGTATACAAGATGAAGTTACGGAAGTTCATTCTTTTATTAAGTCATTATGGCGCTAAAAAAAGCTAGTTATTTATTAATAACTAGTCTTTTTTTTGTATCATAATATCTTTTACTAGTGAGTCTAAACTTTTATTTGTTCACTTTTATCTACTAATGTTTCCTTTAATAATAATGTATTCATTCATGAACATACTTTTTTGAGTTTTATTGTATATTATATCATTGCTATTGTAAATGTTTTTCTTTGGTTAAAAGGCTTTATTCCTTTACAGATTGGTTTATTTGGTTTAAAATGATGATAGGGTGATAATATGAAAAAGAGATTAAACAATCGAGGTTTTTCTTTGGTAGAAATTCTCGGTGTTATAGTTATTTTATCTATTTTATTAACGATGGGATTATATTCATTTTCTCGTAATAGAAAGAATTCTGCGGATAAATCTTATGAAATGATGAGTAGAAATGCTGTTTCGGCAGCAGAAGAGTATTTTATGGATCATGTTTTTGCTAAAGAAGTATCTATTGATACGTTAGTAGAGAAAAAATACTTGGAACCTCCTGTTGATCCTTTGTTCAAGAAAGAAGTTTGTGGTGGAAATGTCAGTGTTATAGGAACAAATAGTTCAACGAGTGAAGATGGTATTGATTCAGATACTTATAAGGTTGTAATTAGATGTAAGAAATATAAAAGTTGTGATGTATATCCAAGTAATTTAACTTGTGATGCAGATGGAGGAATTATTACTGATGGTTCATCTTCTTATTATAGTGTTGGATTAGCAGGACATGATTTTCAAAATACTATATCACTTGTAATTCGTATGCAATTTAATGAATTCCCTAATCATAATTTAGAGTTTTTTGGTAATTGGGAAGCAGGAGGTGGAGGAATTCGATTATTACAGGAAAATCGTAATTTAGCTTTTAACCTTTATTCTTTACAATCATCTAGTTATTTTGGAGTTATTTCTGATATGGAAGCTAGAATGAATAAATGGTATATTATTGTAGGTGTTTTGGATGGTACTAACATGAATTTGTATATGAATGGTACTTTAACAGCTACAGGGGTATGGCCTGGTGGAAATATTAAGGTTAGTGAAAAAGATATAATAGTAGGAGGAAATCCAGATAATGGTGGAATTTCTTATCCAGCTAATATTACAGTTAGTAATGTGTTAGTTTTTGACAAAGCACTTACTCAAGATGATGTAATTAATTATTTTAATAAGCCGAATGAAGAGTTAAATTATACGGGGGCTGATGCTTTGGTGAACAAGGCATTCTAGAATAAAAAGGAGGTTTTCATGAGATTAAATAATAAAGGTTTTTCTTTGGTAGAAATACTAGGAGTAGTTGTTATTTTATCTATTCTTGTTTCTCTTGGTATTACAGGTATTTCTAGGGTTATTTCTAATTCAAGAAAAGACTCCTATTTGAATTCTGTTCGTTTGCAACAAAAAAGTATTGAAGAATTAATTAATCAAGAAGAATATTTTGTATATGATGATAATACTGTATATTATTTTGACTATCGATTAGGAAATGAGGATAAAGCAAATAAAAGTCCTTATGGAGATTGGTTAAGTGCTTATGTAGTAGTTACTTATGATGGTAAGAATAATCATTTTTATTGGACTGGTATTGATTCTGCAGGATACACTATTGATTTACAAAAGGAAGTAAAAAAATTGTCTAGAAAAGATATTTATCAAGTTACTTCTCCTCGGCCAATTAGTCCTGGAAAAGATGTTGAGTCTAAGGATTTAATTGTTTCTTATGATTATAATGGGGAAGGAAATGTAGAATCTAATACTATGGGGTCTACTAATGATGTTACTTCTGAAGAAGCAACTAAATGTTTCCAATTAGAAGAATTATCTAATGGAACATATTCTATTGTTGGTTATGATATTTCTTGTGGATTGGATGTTGAAATACCTTCTTCTGTAGATGGAAAAAAGGTAACTGTTATTGGAGAAAATGCTTTTCGTAATTTAGGAATCAATAAAGTTGTTTTATATTATGGAATTACTGAAATACAAAATGGGGCTTTTCAAAATAATCATATTAGTGATTTAAAATTAGCAAGTACGATTAAGACAATTGGACCATATGCTTTTTGTACTAATTGGCTAACTTCTTTGGTTATTCCTGAGGGTGTTGAAACAATAGGAATTCATGCCTTTGCAAGTAATCGTTTGAAGTATGTTTCTTTACCATCAACTTTGAAAAGTATTGAATCTTATGCTTTCTTAAGTAATCAGTTGGAAGAGATTGATTTACAATCTAATGCTACCTTAGGGGGAGGAGCTTTTGCAAATAATAAAATGCCTCCTTCAGAAGGACTTATTTATAAATTTGATCCAAATACCGGTAAGCGAGATTATTCTACTATTGTAGCTTATGCTGGATTAAACAAAGATATATCGTTACCAGAAATGGTTAATGGTATTCCTTTGACTACTATTGCAGATTCGGCTTTTGCAAATAGCTATTTGAATTCTGTTGTAATTCCACCTACTGTAAAAACAATTGGAAGTGGAGCTTTCTATGCTAATAATTTGAAGTCAATAGTTATTCCTGAAGGAGTTACTTCTATTGGAGCAAATGCTTTCCGTAGTAATTTACTTACTAATATTGTTATTCCAAGTAGTGTTACTAGTATAGGAAATTATGCATTTGTTTCTAATTGTATGCCAGAAGGTGAAGATCTTATTTATGCTCGAAATGCTTCGGGAATTGATTATTCTACTATTGTTAGTAGTTCTGGTGGTAAGAATAATAAGAATTGTCCTGGTTCAACAAAATTAATTATTCCTGCTGAAAAGAATGGTGTAAAATTAAAACAGATTAATGGAAATGCCTTTATTTATTCTAATTATAAAGAATTTGTTTTACCAAAATTAAGTGATACAAATAATCTTAGTGTTGCAGTGAATGCTTTTAAGAATAATTCTGTTCCAACGGTAGAAGCTGGTATGATGTATCGTATTTCTGGTGGAGCTTATAATTATGAAATATTAGATAGTTATGCTGGACCTAGAACAGGAGCTTTTGTTATTCCAGGGGAGAAAAATGGAGTTAGTTTAAAAGCTATAAATGCTTCTTTTACTTGGGGATCTTATACTAGTATTGAAATTCCAGCAAGTGTTCAGTATTTACCTGATCAAAAAGTAACTGGCTATATCACTGCTAAGTCAGCAATATTCTCTAAGTCTAATTCAAATAATGTTAATTTAGTAAAAATTATTAATAAAACTGGTAAAGAATTTGATTGGTATTATTTAACTGGTTCTACTCATACTAATCCTGGGAAATTTAGGGTAGGTACTGTGTCTCACCAATCTGGAGATATTGTTATTACAGATAGTTAGGAGTTAATATGAAAAAGGTTAAGATTATTATATTAGTATTAATTGTTGTTTTATTGATTATTGGAACTATATCCTTTTTAAATTTTAATAATAAAAAGGAAAAGGAAAAGAATTTAACTACTATTGAAAGTGGGGAAGAGGAAAAAATCGAAGAGTATGGGGGAAATGCAGAAACATACAAAGAACCTGAAGATGTTATTTCGGTTATTATGGATGGATATTTAGGACCAAGTGATACTGTTGAATATGAAAGAACAGAAGGAGACTGCTGGTACTATGTTGACAGTAATGTCCATCATTATATGTATTGTCAATCTAATCCAGTAATTGTTTATATTCCTTAAGATATTAATTTTTAAGAATAGATTTTTATCTATTCTTTTTTTGACTTATAATATTTAAAATGTTATAATAACATCAATTTATTTTTGGAGGGGATTTTGGTGAATCATAGTAATGTAGGTTATGGTAATGATTATATTGTAAGTGATGAATCTGAAAACATGAAAGTAGTTAATATGGATAATTGTTATGTTAAGGCAAGAGATATATTTGATGCTGAAAATAAATTAGAGAGTCTTAATTTAGAATTTGATGATTGTATTTTGAAACAAGATTTAAATAAGAGAAATTTAATTTCTGGAAGAATTATTGGATTAGCAAATATAATAGGAGTCTCAGTTCTTTTTTTTGCTTTTTTTCCACCAGTAATGCCTTTTATGGGAACACTAGGTATAGTAGGGACATATTTCCTTTGCTTTAAAGCTTTATCTATTTGTTGCTTTGGGACTTTAATTGGAGGACTAATAAAAAGAAAAAGTTTATCATCAAGAATTATTACTTTGGGATCAGAAATTACTTCTTTGGAAAAGAAGCTTGATAAGATGAAGAAGGATATACATTATGATGATAAGGCAATTGAAGCTCCATCAAATACTGACAATCATTCTTATAGTTTTGATAAGACAGAGAATAACTCTATTGAATCTTCATCAAATACTGACAATCATTCTTATAGTTTTGATAAGATGGATAATAAGCCTAAAGTATATGTTTTATCTAATGAAAAAAAGATTAATTAGGAGGATATTTATGAATAAGGAATTATATCAAAAAGATGAAGGTTTTGGTATTGTTACAGATGAAAATGGTGCTTTAAAAATAATTCAAAAAGATAATAATGATTATCCCTTTAAAGAAATTTTGGATAAAGAAAATAAGTTAGCTAATTTAGTATCTGATTATAATAGTTATAATAAATGTTTAAGGAATGAACAATTAAAGAGAAAAATAGGATGGTTCTGTATTATTCCTTTTGTAATTTCTACAGTTTTTGGTATGGGATTTTTATTAATACCTATTTTAAAACAACCAATTGTTGTATTTGAAATAGTTAATTTATATATGTTATATGCTTTTTCTTTTTATTATGGGATAATTGATTGTAGTAGAAAGGAAAAAATAAATAATCTTTATCATAAGGTTAAGACTTCTTTTGAAATTATTAATAAGTTAAGTTGGGATATTGTTAATATGAAGAAAAAAACAAAATATAAAGAAGTAAGTAGTGCTTTTCAAGATAATATTGGTCATAATATGATTAGTTTTTATAACTTGGAAGAAGCTAATTCTCCAAGAAAAGAAAAGCCTAAAGTAAAGATTATTAAATATGGTTATAATGATAATAAAAGATAGGAGGATATTATATGAATCAAAGTTTATATTTTGAAACGAGTCATAAAGGTTTAGTATCTGACGAGGCGGGAAATATCAAAATTGTTGAAGCAGATTCTAAAAGTGAGGAAGATTCTATTCAAAAAGTATTAGAATATGAAAATGAGATAGAGATGTTGGAAAAAACAATTGAGTCAGATCAAGATTCATTGGATAAAGAAAAGTATTTAACTAAGTTATGTAAACCAGTATTGGTGCTTTCAATTATAACTTATGGAATTGTTTTTTCGATTTTTGGTATGCTTTTAAAATTTACTTTTGTACCTATATTATGCTTTACTGGTGGAACGGCATTATATTTCTATCTTAATAACTATTTGAATAAAAATGTTCATAATAAGGAAGATAATATTAGTAGAAATATTAAAAGACTTTCTAAATTAGAGGAAGATTGTAGTAATTATAAATCTAAATGTAATTATAAAGTAATTGAGCCTTGTGAATCTGTAAGGTATAATGATTATACGTATGAATTTTATGACGTTTCTATTCATGGTGAAGATAACACTTTTGATAAACCTAGTGGTAAAGTATTGACTTTAACTAGATATAATAAATAATTAATTAAAGACATCTGTCTTTTTTTTTTAATTTATGATAAAGTTATTTTTGAGGTGTTATTATGAAATATAAAAACTTATTATTAAAGAGTGTGGGAGCAGCAGTTTTAATATCACTAGGTGATTATGCTTTACTTAAACTTGGTAATCCAATTGGTCCTGTTATATTTGCTTTTGGATTGTTAGGAGTTTGTTATATGGGACAGAATTTATTTACTGGGAAATGTGGATTCTTATTTGAGGACAAAATACCTTTTAAAAATTTAATGCTTATTTTATTAGTTAATTTACTTGCTGGATATTTGATGGGTGTTCTTTTCTCATTTTGTGATAATGATGTAGTGGCGGCAGCTGTTACTAAGGTTTCTGGATGGGATATTTCTTTAGCATTCTTTTTGAAATCTATTATGTGTGGAATTATTATGTATATAGCAGTACTTATGTATCGATTAGGAACACCTTTAGGAATTATATTTGGAATTCCATTATTTATCTTTTGTGGATTTCAACACTGTATTGCTAATGTTATTACTTTAGGAGTTGCCCGTACTTTTCATTGGTCTTTATTAATCTGTATTTTAGGAAACTTTGTAGGATCATTGTTTATGTGGTATATTTCTAAGGAAGAAAAGAAAGAAAGGAAGATGAGAAAGTAGTTTTTCTTGTCTTTTTTTGTTATAATTGTTGCTGATGGTGGTGGTATTTTGGAAAAATATCAGGAAGTTGAAAGAAGTATAATAAAAAAATATCGAAAAGATATTTGGAGTAAATTTGTGAAAGCAGTTATGGATTATCATTTGATTGAAGAAAATGATAAGATCATGGTTTGTATTAGTGGGGGAAAAGATTCTTTTTTACTGGCAAAATGTATGCAAGAGATTCAAAGACATGGAAAATATCCTTTTGAAGTTCATTTTGTATGTATGAATCCTGGTTATTCAGATAAAAATAAGAAATTAATTATTGAAAATGCTAAGTTATTGAATATTCCTTTAGAAATGTTTGATAGTGATATTTTTCAAGTTGTTTTTGATGTTCAGCAAAGTCCTTGCTATTTATGTGCTAGGATGAGAAGAGGTTGTTTATATCAAAAAGCAATGGATTTAGGATGTAATAAAATTGCTCTTGGACATCATTTTGATGATGTGATTGAAACTACGTTGTTAAATTTGTTTTATGGGGCAGAAATAAAAACAATGATGCCTAAACTACCTAGTGATCATTTCCCAGGAATTGAATTAATTAGACCAATGTATTTGATTAAAGAGAATGATATTAAAGCATGGGCTAAATTTCATCAGTTATCTTTCTTAAATTGTGCTTGTCGTTTTACGGAGAAAGTTTCCAATCATGAAGAAGAAAGTAAACGATATGAAATGAAAAAGTTAGTAGAACATTTTAGAACAATTCAACCTACTATTGATTATAATATTTTCAAAGCATTAGATAATATTAATATGGATTGTATCTTAGGTTATAAGAAAAATCGTGAGTATCATAGTTTTTTGGAAGAATATGATTTAAAAAAGAATAACTTTGATGAAGAATGAGTTGTTCTTTTTTTTCATATACTTTTATAGGTGATATTGTGAATAATAATAATTATGTAGTAAAAAAAGGTGATACCTTATGGGGAATTAGTAATCAGTTTGGAGTTTCTGTTACAGAACTTGCTAGTATTAATCAAGTAAATGCAGATACTCTTAAAATTGGACAGATTCTTAAAATTCCAGCTAAACAAGGTAGTAATCCGGATAATATGTTCTATTATACTGTTAAAAAAGGTGATACTTTGTATTCTATAGCTAAGATATATGGTACTACAGTTCAAGCTATTAAAAATATTAATTATTTAGATACTAATCAATTATATATTGGGCAAGTATTGAGAATTCCAGAGATCTATACTAAACCTGAGGATATGATAATTCCTAATTATATTAATTATGTGGTACAAAAAGGAGATACTTTATATGGAATAGCTAAAAAATATCAAGTTTCTGTTGATACTTTGATACAGGATAATGCTTTGTCTAATAATAATTTAACAATTGGTCAAAACATCAAAATTCGGACAAATAGTATTGTTAATGGTGAAGAATGTTTTGGAACAGAAGATGCTAATATAACTTATAATGTTCAAAAAGGAGATACTTTATATGATATAGCTAGAAGATTTGGGGTTAGTGTATCTGATTTGATGAAAAGTAATTCTCTTTCTAGTAGTAATTTAAAAATAGGACAAGTTTTGATTATTCCAAAGAAGTAGTTGGTTATATTTTTCTATTATTTTCATAAATCTATTTTGGGAGGTATTATGAAAATACAAGAATTTGAGAAAAAGTATAATGAAACGTATCAATTGTTTCTAAAAGATAATTCTGGGGAAGGAAGATTAAAAATAAGAGCATATGCTGCTAGTGAAGCCTTGCCTGTTGGTGGTTTAAAAGTAATTGTTAGTACTTTGATTGGTGATCAGAAAGTTGTTTTCTATGAAGGATATACAGATCGCTCGGGAATGATAGAAACGCTTTTTTTACCGGCACCTATATTTGATTCTAATAACTTAATTATTCCAAAATCTATTACTTATTCTATTACAGCTTATGATGGTGAAAAATTGCTTCATGAATATTCAGTAAATATGTATAATGATGTTTGTGTTGTTCAAACAATTCGTACTATAGGAGGAATTAATGGCTATTAGATATCCTATTGTACCTAATACAATTACTGTTCATTTAGGAAAACCTAATGAGTATGCAAGGAATATTACTATACCTTTTACAGACTATATTTCTAATGTAGCGAGCAGTGAGATTTATCCTACTTGGCCAGTAGCTTCATTAACTGCTAATATTTATGCTATTATTTCTTTTACAATGAATCGTATTTATAATGAGTGGTATCGTAGTAAGGGGTATTCTTTTGATATTACTTCTTCTCCTGTTTATGATCAAGCATTTGTTGAGAATCGTTCTACTTATGAAAATATTAATAATATTGTAGAAGATATTTTTAATAATTATATTGTTAAAGGGAATCAAATTCAGCCTTATTTTACTCCTTATTGTGATGGGAGAAAAACCCAATGTGATGGTCTTTCACAATGGGGAAGTGTTTCTTTAGCTAATCAAGGTAAAACTGCTCTTAGCATTTTGAAATACTATTATGGAAGTGATATTTCTATTCGCTATAATGCAGTAGTTGGAGATGTTGTTGGATATCCTGGATATGAAGTTGGATTGGGAAGTGCTGGTAATCCTGTTTTGGCTATTCAGCGCGATTTGAGAAGGATTCGTCAAAACTATCCAGCTATTCCAACTATTACTTCTACTTTGGGCATTTATGATGAGGAAACGAGATTAGCTGTTCGTAAGTTTCAAGAGATTTTTAGTTTACCTGTAACTGGTGTTGTTGATAAAGCAACTTGGTATAAAATTAAGTATATTTATACTAGTGTTAAAAAACTTTCTGATTTGTATTCTGAAGGTTTATCAGAAAATGAGGCTACTTTTTTATATGAAGATGAATTAAATTATGGTGATACTGGGATAGAGGTTGAATATATTCATTATTATTTGGATGCTATTGCATTTTTGGATCCAGATATTCCTAGACTTCAAACAAATTCTATTTATAATGATAATTCTATTACGATGGTGAAAGCTTTTCAGGAAAAATATAAATTGCCTGTGACTGGTGTCTTTACATATAGAGATTGGAAAGTACTTAGAGAAGTTTATCAAAAAATATTAAAATCTTTTCCAAAAGAAAACCAAGTATATATAGATGAATTATATCCTGATACGTTTTTAATGAGGGGTTCATCAGGAGATGATGTGATTAGATTTCAAAGATTTTTGTTAAGAATATGTCAATTTGATCATTCCATTCCAGGAGTTAGGGTAAATGGGATATTTGATGATTTAACAGAAAAATCAGTATTAAAGCTTCAAAAAGATTATGGTTTTGATGTTAATGGGATAGTGGGTCCTTTATTATGGAGAAAGGTTGTTGAACTATCTAAAAGAGAGTAAGAAGATTATTTTTTTTTAAATGTGTATAAAAGATATTGTTTTTAGTCATTATAATGGTAGGATGATGATTTTTGACATTAGGAATAGATTATGTTATACTAAACGTCATTCAGGGAGGAAAAGTTATTTATGAAAACTATTGATGGACCCTCGAAGATTAAAATAATATCTTTGATGTTATTGTCCTTATTACTATTTTATAGTTGTTTTGTTTATCATAATTATACTGTTTATGAAAGTATTAAGGTAGTTGTTAAAAAGAATGCAGCTATAGAATATGGTAGTGGTAATTATGATATACATGAATTTATAAAGGATGTAGAAGGGGAAATAGTATCAGTTAAAAATGAAATTGATACGAGTATGGTTGGTGAACAAGAAGTCCTTTTAACTGTTAAGAAGGAAAATGTGGTTAAAGAGGTTCCTATTGTTTTAGCAGTAGTTGATACTGTAGCACCGGCTATAGAATTAAAAGAAGAAAAAGTGACGATTACTAGAGGAGATGATTATGATCTTACTAGTAATATTCAATCTATTTATGATGATGTAGATGGGGATATAGGATACTTAAGTGAAGTATTAGATGATAGTGTTTCATATTATCATTTTGATTATGATCCAGCTGTAATAGATGATGTTGGGGAACATGAAATTGTCGTTAAAGCTAAAGATAAAAATGGTAATGAAACAAATCATAGTTTCGTATTGGAGGTTGTTGCTCCACCACCAGTAGTCTCATTTAGACAAACGGGGTATACTTATTCTAATTTACCACCTAATGCTAGTGGAGGAGATTTAGTTTCAATTGCTTATTCATTAATAGGTTCTCCTTATGTAGCAGGTGGAAATGGTTCTTATGGATTTGATTGTAGTGGTTTTGTACAATATGTGTATTCACAAGTAGGAATTCATGTTAGTAGGAGTTCTTCTACACAAATTTATGATGGGGTAGCTGTTTCATATGAAGAAGCTCAACCTGGTGATATTCTAAGTTGGGGTTATGTAGATGGATCCCCAACCCATTCAGCTTTATATGTTGGTGGAGGACAAATGGTTCATGCTACTAATCCTAGACAAGGAGTTATTGCAAGTGATGTTGCTGCTTGGACTAGAGGTAGTGGAACACATGTAATATCAGTTCGAAGAATTCAATAGAATTATCTTGTATAGATAATTCTTTTTTGGTACATCCTATTATTAGGAGGTTATGACATGGAAATGTTTCAAAAAGTATTATTAGTAGTTACTATTATAGGTGCTGTTAATTGGGGAATGATTGGACTATTAGACTTTAATTTAGTAGCTTTTTTGTTTGGAAGCTCTACTATGTTTGAAAGAATAATATATGCTCTAGTAGGAATTAGTGGAATCATTAATATTGGCTTATTAAT
The DNA here is from genome assembly GCA_902780395.1 of uncultured Erysipelotrichaceae bacterium. Classification (GTDB taxonomy): domain Bacteria; phylum Bacillota_I; class Bacilli_A; order RF39; family UBA660; genus UBA3789. The sequence goes on along the minus strand of CACZFH010000016.1, from coordinate 5,019 downwards.
GGCACATTTAGACTTTAAAAGAGACTAATAGTCTTTTTTTTTTGTTCTTTTTGTGCTATTTTAATTTTATGGGGGATAGAAAATGAGAGAATATTTAGATTCAATTTTTCAAAAGGCAAAAAAGCCACTTACAATTGATGAAATTTTTCATGCTGTTGAAAATAAGATTAAAGGTAAATATCTTGATGGATCATTTACTAATGCTGAAAAGAAAAAAGTTTTAGAGGCTTTAGATTTCGGAGTGAAGGATTATGATTATTATGAAACTCCAGATAAGAAATATATGCTTTTATCTAAAAGTCCATATCGTGTTGGTAAATATTATGCTAAATCTAATGGTGATGGTATTGTTATAAATGATTGTTCTTATTTTGATCGTGATAGTAACTATGTTTGTTCGGAAAAGGAATATGCTATTGATTGTAAACAAAAGCAAGAGGCTATTGATGGTGATGAAGTATTAATTGAGATTTTAGATAAAGAAAATGCTAGAGTTGTAAAGGTTATTTATAGAGTACTACATAATATTGTTGGTACAATTACTCGTGAAAAGGATGTTTTCTTTTTGAATCCTTTGGATAAGAAGAAAAGAGGTATTACTATTTGTTTGGATGAAAAAGATTTGACCCACGGTCAAATAGCTTTGGTTTCTTTGCAAGAGACTTCATCTACTAATTTTTATCAAGGTAAGGTTGAGAAGCTTTTTAATCATAAGGATGATCCTCAAGAGAGAACTTATTTGGAAGCAGTTAAATATGGTATGCCTGTTGGCTTTAGTAAGAAAAGCTTAGAACAATTGAAAACTATTAAGTTGTCTGTTACGGAAAGCGATAAAGTTGGGCGATATGACTTTACAGATTGGGAGATTTTTTCTATTGATGGTGCTGATACAAAAGATAAAGATGATTGTATATCTTTAAAGAAACTTGAAAATGGACATTTTTTGTTAGGAGTTCATATAGAAGATACACCTGCTTATGTTCCAACAAATTCTCCTATTCATAAAGATGCTATTAGGAAAGGCAATAGTTATTATTTTGGAGGCGGTGTAGAACCTATGCTTCCTAGAGAGTTGAGTAGTGGTATTTGTTCTTTGTTTGATGGGGTTGAGCGTTTGACAAAATCTGTCTTAATTGAATATGATGAAAAAGGCAATATTGTTCAAAAAAAATTGGTAAAAGGGGTTATTTGTTCTAGAATAGGGATGACTTATGAGAAGGTAAATGACATTTTTTATAAAGGAATTGTTGATCCTGAATATGAAGAATTTGTTCCTACTTTGTATGCTATGAATGATTTTGCTCAACTATTGCGTCATAAGAGAGAATGCAGTGAGTTAGGTGCATTACTTATTAACAATCCAGAAGTTGATTTTTATCGAGATGAGAATAAAGAACCAATAGAGCCAAAAATAAAGTATCAAAAAAATGCAGAAATTATTATAGAAGAATTTATGATTGAAGGAAATAAAGCTTTTATTAATATTATGAGAGAAAATCATGTACCTTGTATATATAGGGTAGAAGACGATATTGATCAAAAAAAACTTAATGAATTCTTCCTTTTACTAAATGCTTTAGGAAAACAATTTTATTATGCTGGTTGTGGTTCAAAGACAAAATTACAGAGTTTAAGTGATTATATTACGAGTTTAGGTCCTTTATCGATGGTTTTGATGCCTCAATTTATTCAATGTATGTCTCGTGCTTATTATAGTGTTGATAATAGTTACCATTTTGGATTAGGAGTATTTTGTTATGGACATAATACTTCTCCTATTAGAAGATTATCAGATGATATTAATAGTCGTGTACTTGATGATTGTTTTTTTGAACCTGATGAGGAAAAGAGAAAAAAAGCAATTCGTTATTGGACTACTATATTACCAAGATATGCTAAGCAAGCTACTAATAAAGAAATAGTTAGTGAGATAATTGAAAGAAAGGTATTTAATCTTGAAACTTGTATGTATTTTGATAAGCATATTGGTGAAGAATATACTGGTACTATTTTTTCCTTTGATGGGAGATTTATTCATATTATATTAGATAATTTATTAGAAGGAAAAGTTAAAGTTGATACTCTTGAAGGAAAATATACATATAATCCGAAACAGTATACTATGTTATCTTTAGATGGAGAAGATGATTACTATTTAGGAGATCGATTAAGATTAAAAGTATTAAATACTGATAGTGAGAATAATATAGTATATTTTAAGGTTTTAGAGAAAATTGATGAAAATTACATTGATGATAATAGTAACTCTAATGTACGTACTAAGACTTTGGCTAAAATTAAGAAAGAAAGAAAAGCATTTTAAAGAAATGCTTTTTTGTTGCTTATAAGGTTGCTAAAAATTTCTTAAAATGATATCATAATAATAGGTGTGGGATTGGATATGCCATGCTAGTTTAAATTGAGGAGATGACGTGATGTTAATAACATTTTCAGATATTATAAATGTTGTTCGCAAATTAGTGGATATTTCCCTAGTTTGGTTTATTTTTTATTATATTCTTAAAAATATAAAGAATAATGTAAAATTATCTTTGATTTTTAAGGGCGTTTTTATTGTTGTTATATTGAAAGTAATTAGTGATTGGCTTGGTTTTATTACGGTTGGATATTTATTAGATTATATTATTCAATGGGGGCCTGTTGCTTTAATTATTATTTTTCAACCAGAAATACGTACTATATTAGAGCAATTAGGTAGAAGTCAATTATTAGGTAGACATAAAGTTCTTACTGTTGATGAAAGAGAACGAATGGTTTATGAAATGATTAATGCTATTGATTATTTAAGAAAAGAAAGAATAGGGGCATTAATTGTTATTGAAAGAGATATTAGTTTAGGTAATTATATTGATAAAGCTAAGAAATTATATGCAGATTTATCTAGTGACTTGTTAATTGCTATTTTCTATGAAGGAAATCCATTACATGATGGTGGTGTAATTATTCAAGGAGATAGAATTACTTGTGCAGGAGCTGTTTTCCCAACTAGTAATAGTTCTAAAATAAATCGTCGATTAGGAACTCGTCATAGAGCGGCTTTAGGACTTGCTGAAGAAACAGATGCTATTTGTATTGTTGTTTCTGAGGAAACAGGAAGAGTCTCTATTGCTTTAAAAGGAGAAATGCTATATAACTTAACATTAGATGATGTTCGTATGATGTTAATTGATGAGTTAAAACCTAAGCAAGATGCTGATTATGAAGAAGATGAGATAAACGAGGAAGAGATATATGAAGAAGATAGGTAGAATTATAGTACGATTATTTCGTCACATTGGTTTGTTCTTTGATAAGTGGTTAATTACTCCTATTACGAAGTTAATTCTTCGTTTAATGGATTTTGGAAAGAAATTTGTTCAGTCTTTTGATAAGATATCTAATAAGAAATCATCTCTTATTATTATAAGTTTAGTGCTATCATTTTTAGTATTTATATTAATTGATCAAGAATCAAATGTTATGATTAATCAGTATGCAGAAATTTTATATGATCAACCAGTAACTGCTGTTTATAATGAAGAGAGTTATGTGGTTGAAGGATTACCTGAATCTGTTGATATTACTTTAATTGGTCAGAGAAGACATATCTTTTTAGCAAAACAATCTCCTTCTAAAGGAGTTAGTGTTGATTTGACAGGATTAAAGCCTGGTAATCATAAGGTTACTTTAAAGTATGCTCAAAGATTAAAGTCTTTGGATTATAAGTTAGATCCTTCTCAAGTAACTGTCACTATATATGAAAAAGTAAGTGAAAATAGGGCTTTGACATTTGATGTTTTAAATCAAGATAGTTTAGATTCTAAATTATATATAAATGATATTGAGATAGATCGTAGTGATGTTATTGTTAAGGGAGCACAATATAAGTTAGATCAGGTAGCGACAGTTAAGGCTTTATTAGACGTTAAAAATATTCCTAATCCAAAGGCAGAAGAGATAATGGTTAAAGATATTCCATTAGTTGCTTATGATAATAATGGTAATATTATTGATGTTGAGATAGTTCCTAAAACTGTTACAGCAAATGTTCAAATTATTTCTCCAAGTAAAGAGATTCCTATTAAGATTGTTCCTGAGGGAGAATTAGCTTTTGGTAAATCTATTAAGTCTATGGAAACTAGTATTTCTAAGATTACAGTTTATGGTTCTCAAGATGTGGTAGATTCTATCCAGCAATTAGAGGTACCAATTGATGTTAATGGATTGGATAAAGATAAAGAATATAATGTTACTTTAAAACGACCTAAAGGAATTACGGAATTGAGTTCTAAGACTTTAATTGTAAAGGTTGTCCTTGATAATTCTTCTAGTAAAGAATTTGAAAATATTTCTGTTCAGACTCAGAATTTAGACAATAATTTGAAAGTTCAAGCTTTATCAGATAGTGATAGACAAGTTACGGTTGTAGTTAAAGGTAGTGAAGAATCTATTAATAGTATTACGGCTTCTGATATAAGTGCTTTTGTTGATTTGAAAAATTATGGTGTTGGTGAACATGAAGTAGAAGTTCAAGTAACAGGATCTGATTTGAAATTATCTTATGAATCAAAAACTAAGAAGATAAAAGTTCGTATTAGTGAAAAATAGGCATAACTTTGTTATGTCTTTTCTTTTACTTACTAATTTAATTATTTATTAGTTTTATTTATGATTTTGTTCTTTTTATGATAAAATCTAATTATAAAGAGATGTGGTAATATGATATTAATGAGCTGTTCTGGTGGTATAGTTGGAGGATTTGTCTATATTGCTAAAAGAATAGTAAATATTATTTGGATTATTGGACCAATATTAGCAATAGTTAGTTTAATATATAATCTAACAATGATGTTAAAGAATCCAGATGATGAAAAAACACCTAAAATGATAAAAAATAGCGTTATGGCATTAATAATACTTTTCTTTATACCTTTGTTAGTAAATGTTGCTATGCAATTGACTGACAATAATATAAGTGCCTGTTGGAAAAGTGCTAATAGTGGAATTGTCATCAATACA
>CACZFH010000015.1 GCA_902780395.1 uncultured Erysipelotrichaceae bacterium | reverse complement strand
TTTGTATTTATACATATCTTCCATTGATTGTAATTTTGTGTTTGCTGATTTTTTCATAGACTTACCTACATTTTGTTTTAAACTCTTGTTCACTTTCAATACTTCTTGATTTGTTTTATTGTAAATATCTTTTGTAGTCTTTTTAACATATTGTCTATACTCTGCATCAGATACATTTTGCAATCCTTTTATATTGTGAATTATTGCTGTTACTACATTCATATAGAACTTATGATAAATTTCCATTATTGTTTCATTTTTGTCTAACTCTTCTAAATAGTCTTTCTTTTTCATTTTTTACTCCCTTTATTCTGTTTCATCAACTACTGTATCTTCTGTATTTATTCTTTTTAATTCTTCTTGAGCTTCTTTTTCACCCATTCCATAAAATTTCATTAAATAACTTGTTTTACTTCTTAAACCTAATGAAATATCATTTCTAAATTCTTCTTTTTGTGTTTCAATAGGTGTCATAAAACCATCATCATTTATAATTGTTACATTAGCATCTTCTTTTATATTATCTTTAAATATTACTTTTCTTACATATAAAATTGCTTCTGCTATACCTTTTAATGCTTTGTTTACATTCTTTTGATGTTTATTCATATTACTGATTAAATCTTGTTGTTCCCCTAAATATTGTGTAGCAGTTATTACAGAACCATTATCAAATCTATATCTTTTACTACCTAAATCACATTTAAAAGCAAGATAATCTAATGACATTTGTATTCCTGTTTCATTGTCATTTACTCTTAAATCAGGATTATATTCTCTTACTTCAGGATTGTCATTTGCATTTATTGTTTCATCACCTATTACTAGGAATTGTTGTTTTGTTACATCATCTGGATATACTGGTACTTGTTTTTGTTTTGTTTGACCATTTTCATCTTTATAATTAACTGTTTTCATTTTTACAAGTGATTTATTATAAAATACTTTTTTACCACCTAAATAAAAATCTCTAACAAAATTATTATATACAATATCTACTGCTTTTAATTGATCTATTGCTCCAGCATATATACTTGCACCTAAACCATTGTTATTTGCTATCGGATTTACATTGTTTGGTTTTATTATTACAAACCAAGGTTTATCACTTTGTGTTTTTATTTCTCTTAACACATTTTCAAATGTTACTTCGTTTCCTTTTTCATCAAGATAAATATTTTCTATTACATAGTTGCCTTCTTCATTTTTTGTATGAAGTTCTACATAATGATATTTCTTACCTTTAATAGTAGCACCACTTACAAAAGCAACTTCAGTTATTACGCCGTTTTCTATTGTTAAAGGAACTATTTTTTCTGCTGTTACACTATGTAATTCTATTCTTGTTTTATCTCCTTTAACTAATGTTTCTCCAACTTGTAATACATCTCTTACTCTTAATATTAAAGCACCTGTACCACTATAAAATGCTTTTTCAATTACTTTTGGAAATAAATCATCAAAATCAATTTCTTTTAATTGCTCTTTTAATAATTCATTTGTTTTTTTGTTGTCTACTGATATTTCAGATTTTTCATTCCATAATATAGATGCCCAATCTTCTGCTATTCTTTTTGCCATTCCTAAAGAATACATTTCTCTAGTATTTCCATCTACATCTTTGTACTTATGAAAATCTGTTTTACCTTCCCAATAGCTTTCCCATAATTCAATGTTATTGTAATAAGTATCATCTGTCTTAAATCCTCTGTCATTTAAGAACTTTTTTACTATTGCATTCATATATTCCCTCCTATTCTAAATACAATATTAGGCATCCAATATTCCCAACTATAAACAAAACTATCTAGACTATCTATGTCAGAAGTTCCATCATCTAGCCATCTATCTTCTGATGCCTTTTCATCATATACTGCTGTTTGTAATGCTTCAATACATGTTTTTGTTTCGCCATTTATAAAAGATATCTTATCTAGGTTAAGTATCCTATTTATAGCTTCTATTCTATCTTTTATTGGCGTCTTAACACTATTTTTAACAGGTATATATATTCCTTTTGCTTGTAATTCACTATTTAATGAATTTATAAGTACCTGTTCTGCACTATCGCAGTATATCACAGTTATCATACCATACTTATCAATTATTTTAGTAATAAAATTAATTATCCACCTAAACAATTGTTTTGTATCTGTTCCTGTTGCCTCCATTTTATCACTTGCTAATACTTGAAGTGATGTATAATCTCTTTTTATTCCTGTTGCTGTTATACTATGAGCAGAACCATTTCCACCCCAGTCTATTCCTATTGATACAAAATCATAATCAGTTTCTTCTACTATGTACCTTGATTTGTTATCTGCTATCTGTCTAAATATTATTCCTTCTGCATCACACCATTGTCCTAAAATATAGCGATTATAATATACTGTTCCTTCATATTCTTTACATAAATTATCAACAAATTCATCACTTAAAAATGTATTATCAAATATTGTATAGTATTGTATATAAGCATCTATTCCTTTTTCTTCAATAGTATCTAAAAAATCAACCTTTAACCAATGATGCTTATTTTCAGGATTAAGAGTGGCATCTAAACAAGAATAAGGTTTATCTAAACGAGATTTTAATAATTCCCAAACTTCTTCATTATATTCAGCAAGTTCATCACAATAACAATACTTTATACTTGCACCTCTTATTTTAGATACTTGATTTACTTTTTCAGCACCTAAACAATACACTTGTTGCCCAAATATTTTTGCAGTATTATTTGAACCTATTGTTCCTACTAATAAATTACCAAATCTTTCTCTCATAGGTTCTAATACGTTTCTTTCTATCGTTCCTTTTGACACACCTAAAATTACATTCAAACCATCATAATCTTTTCTTTCTCTTATTCTGCCTGCTATTGTATATATAATATCTAAATATGTTTTGCCACTACGAGTTGCACCTATTTTTATATTATATCTATGATTTGAATTGTTTATATATTCTTTTTGCTTAACTGTTAGCATCTTTTCTTATTTCTCCCAATAACTCATCTAATTTAGTGAGTTGATCGTCCATCTTGTTTTTATCTTGTTGTAACTCTAATACTTTTAATTCTTTGTCTAATATAATCCCATAAGCTGTTGCTAAATCTTTTATGTTAGTAAACATATCTACATCTTCTGCTTTTGTTTCTATTGCTTTAAGTATTTTATCTAATATTCTTTTTTTCGTTTCGTGTTGTGTCTGCATATATTCTATTGTAGATTGAGTGTTTTCTTTTCTTTTTTGTTCGCATAATCTCGTAAGCTCTTCTTTATCAAAACCTTTAATAACATTTCTAACTGATGCTTCACTAACATCATTCATACGAGCAACTTCACAATAATTGCCGACATTGACATAATCAGCAACAATCTTTTGTTTTTGTATATCAGTTAATTGCTTAGCCAATTATATCATCTCCTTTAAATATAATAATAATTCCCTTTTACTTTTAAACTCTTCATTTTGTTTCTTAATAGATATTATGTAAGATTTATATGTTTTACCGTTTATATAGTTTCTTTTTTCCATATAAAAAATATTTTGTTTTTCTGATAACTTAAGTAATATCATATTTATCATTTTATCTATATTCATAATATCTCCAATTCTAAATAATCTTTTTTATCTTCTATATATATATGCGTTATTTTATTTATGTATTTTACATTATCATCTGGTATCTTTTTTGCTCTTACCAAGCCATCTATTATATTTTTAGGAAATCTACCATCTAAATCTGCTACTTTTGACTTCATATGCCAATAAAATGTTAGTTGTATAGGGTATTTATCTATCTTTGGTATTTTACTAAAATATAAGGCTGATAATTGTGTTTCCTTTTGTTTTACATTATTCGCTAGATGATAATTAGTTCTACATTTATTTATGTAATTATTTAAACTTTCAAACTTATAATCTATCTTTATTTTCATTTTTAATTACTTTCTTATACTTACCAAGATATTTTTGTAAACCTTTATCTGTTATTGTTTCTGCTGTTTCTCTTGATAATGATGTTACTTTTTCTATTCCTTTATCAAGTACTATATATAAATCAACTACAAAATTATTGTCTTTGTTTTCTTGTAAAAAATAATCTTTTGTTTCATATTCGTAGTTCTTTATATTTTCTTTTGCTGTTAAGTAATTAGCATTTTTACCTTTTATCAATTTCATTTATATATCCTCCTTTTATTTTATTATAACATTTTTTTAGAATAAGTCAAAAAAAGAGTACCAACTCATCTTGAGTGGTACTCACAACAAAGTACTCCAACTTACATTGGATGCCGATACCAAGTATCCATTATAGATACTGTACCAACTGATATGCTTATACATTTTCAGCATGTTTCAGCTCTGTCCAAGTGTATAAGTAACCATTTTTACATATCAATCAGTACACTATCCATAAAGAATGAATAGTGCATTGTACTTTAAGTTTTTTAGTGTCCTATTATAGACACTAATTTATTACAAAATGGTTTCATATTCCCATTTGTAACCATAAGCATATTTATATTTTCCTTCACAACATTTGTAAATATTGTGCTTGTTATAGTTTGTGTTTTCTTGTATTTCTATTATGTCTTTCCAAATTTTAATTATATTGTTGTTTTTATCTTTTTGTATTATTGTTTTAAAATTGTGCCTTTTAGCATTTATAATTCTTATATTCCTAGTTCCATAATTACAATTATATTTTGTATTGCAATATTCTAAATTACAAACTCTGTTATCTAATTTATTTTCATTTATATGATTAATTTCTTTATAATCATTTGGATTATCCATAAAATTACTAGCAACTAATCTATGAATATAAAAAGTTTTTGGTCTCTTATTTATATAAACTATTATCTGTTCATATCCCTTGTTATTAATAAATTTTTTTCTAATTCTTTGCGTTTTAATTGTTCTTATTTTTCCATAATTAGAAATTTCATAACCATTATGTTCTTTCATAACTTTCCAAATTTCTTTCATATAAACACCTCCCGAATAAGTGTTAGAGGGAATAATTCGGGTATTCCCTCACAATTTAATTATACTACTTTATTAGAAAAAGTCAAGTATATTACCTGACTTTCCATATATATTCAATTTTTTTATTAGTACAATTCCAAGTGTCAATAATATAACCATCAACACAAGCTGTTATATGATTATCAGTAGTTATCAAATATTTACCAATAGGATGATTTTCTGCAAATTCTCCTATATATGTTTCTGTAAAAGGTATTCTATTAAACTTTTTATCTAAAAAACCTCTTACAAAAATAACATTATCCATCATTTGACCTTGTTCCATTGCACTTTTACATAATTCTTTATATGCTTCTTTCCATGTTATATCCATTACTATTGAATAAGCCCTAGGAAAGCAATCATCAATAAAATTGTTATGACTATTAGCATTATAAAAATAATATCTCATACTATCTCATACTATTTTGTAATGCTTGCATTAGTTGTTGTTTTTGTTGTGGTGTTTCTGCTTCTTCTTCAAGTACTTTAATAAAATCTTCAAGTGCTTTTACCATGTAGTGGAAGGACTTGTCTGTTTCTTCTCCTGCTCCGTATCTTTCTCTGCTTTCCATGTATCTGCCATATTCATCATGCATTCTTCCCATGTATTCATCACCACGATATTTCATATCATATCCTCTTCTTCCATAACTTCCTCTGCCATATTCACCATAGCTATCGCGACCATAAGTATCATATCCAGCTCTGCGACCACCATAATTTCCATAATTTCCGTACATATCTTTATCCTCCTTTGCTATATGTTTTATTTTTGTAAGTTTATATAAATTTTCTAAACTTTCAGTAGTTAGTTCTTCTTTTAACAACTTTTCTATATATTCATCAGCTGTTTTAATTAGTTTTTCTTCCATCAGTATCCTCCTTTCGTAAAAGGCTCAATATTTGCTCATTCTGCTTAATTATAGTATTAAAATACTTTTCATCTTGCGTTTGTAATTCTTGCATTAAATCGCTGTTATTGTAGTCTTTAAGTAGTATTTCTAAACTATATAATTGTAGCAAAAATGAAATGTTATTTATATTATTATTCATTAAATTCTACTTATGCTAAATGTAGCATTAGTTATAATTGCTTGTGTAGTTGCTATTGGTGTTGTTGGTGTAGTTGGTGTTGGAACACTTGGAACACTTTGTACACTTATGTTTGTAGTTCCTCTAGGACACACTCTTAATTTTTTGTCAAAAGAAACAGTTTCATAATCATCTGCTGCTGCAATAGTAACAGCACGAACTGTATCAGGAATTAAAACACCATCTTGAAATAAACCTATTGCAACAACACCAGCAGTTGCAGTACTAACAGAAGCACTAAATTCTACATCATAATAACCTGTATATCCATTCCCAAATATCTTAAAATTAGGATTACCATTTGAATAATCTAACCAACCATTACAAGAAGCACATCTTGTCCTTATATCTGTTTCATCAAAAGTTATTGGACTTGCATTACTTGGTAATACTAATGGTTCATTAATAATTGTTTCTATCATAAAATCTCTCCTTTCATAAAATAAAGAGAACAGAACTATGCCTATTCTCTTAAAAATTAGCAAGTTCCTGTAATCAGGCAGTTGTATTCAACTCTATGCTATTAAATAAATTGACTTGTTGTATTCATTCCACAACCACATCCACCATTGCAAGTAAATATTGGTGTTCTACCATATACTGGTGTTGTTGGAACTGGACAAGTATTTAATCTGTTATAAAGTGCGTCAACTTCATTTGCAAATCCTTGAGAAATAAACGCATTTTGAGCAGTTTGACTAGCTCTTAAATCAGCCATTGTTAATTGTCTGTTTAATTCGTCAATACGGTCATTTTTAGCTTCTACTTGAGCTTTAACACCGTCTAATTCTAATTGACATAGTTTGTCAAGAATAGCTTGTGTGCCTTGAGTTTGACTTGTTATAATATCTCTAGTATTATTGGCATCAGCAAATCTTGTAGCAGCAGCTTCACTAACAATAGTGTTTTGAGTTTGGCAATTACCCAAACGATTTTCACAGCAACAATTTAAGAATGAAGTATTAAGGTCATTCATACTAGTTAGTATGCTAGTGTTTATTCCATTAAATCCATTACATAATTGTGCTGAAATTCCGTTAATAGCGTCTCTAGTTCCTTCTATTTGGTTACTTAAATGTAAATTATCAAATCCGTTGTCAGTATTGTTGTTTATTCCATTTTGACCAGCTAATAGCCATGGAAATTCATACATTCCATTGCCACCACCAAAGCCACCAAATAAACCACCATTACCTAGCATACCTAGTGCAACTAATCCGATAATCCATTCACCCATAGAACCACCCCAACCTCCATTGTTTCCATTACCTGAAACATCAAAGGTAGGAATTACACCTGTTGAATTACCATTCATAATTTTCTCTCCTTTCTTTTAATCTATATCAAACATATAAATGTTGATACCTAATTTAATTGAGCTTGTATTTGATTTAAAACGTCATTAGGGCAACCCATATATTGAGCTACACTATAAAAATTTTTCATTTGCTCGGGAGTATAATTTCCAGTAACTTGTTTTAATAAATCCATTGGATTACTTTGATTTTGGCTTGCTTGTTCTATTACTTGAAACATTTGAGGATTTCGAACTTTTAACTGGTTCAATAAGTTGTTCACTTTCATATTCATTCCCGCTTTCATCATTTGATTTAGCATATTGTTGTTCATTGTAATTCATCTCCTTAATTTGATTACTTAAATTATCTATTTGTGACTGTAATTTTTCTATTAAAATATCTTTTTCATCTTTTGGAATTACTTCATTTAATTCAAATGTTCTTATTTCTCCTTTAGCATTTTTAATCCATAATGTGGAATAATCTTTGTTAATAAATGGTGTTTCACTAATAGCAAATTCTTTTTGAACATCATCTATATTGTTTACAAACTTAATTCCATTACTATTAGGTGCTAATTGAAATGTTTGATTAATAGCAGGTTGATTTGTATTGTGATTTTTCATTTGTTGTAATTTTGCTATTTCGTTATCTATTTTGTCATTTATACTTTGTTGCATTAAATTTGGATTATACCCATTCATATACGGATTGTTATACATTATTCATCATCTCCATATTTTTTATATTCAACCATATAATTTATATATTCTTTTTTATATGATGTTCCAGCAGATAATATTGTTAATATCATCATTACCCAAGTATTATCATTCATAACTACCTCACACTACTAAAACCGTTACTCATAAGAATTTCCATTACTTCTTTTCTTTTTGCTTCATCTTCTTCTTTTGTTTCTTCAAATTTAATATCACTTAATTTTTCTTTCAATATTGCTACATCAGATGGTGTTAATTCTTCCTTTTCTAATATTCTTTCAATATTTTTTAATAATTTTTCTTCAATTCTTTCTTTCATAATTTCCTCCTTATAAAATAAAAAGAACAAACTTGCTTATAATAAGCCACCATTACCTCACTGGATTTTGGAATATTGTTTGCTCCTTTCATAAATATTTGTAGGATTTCTCCTACACTTAAATCATAACAAAAAAAACACGTTCATGACGTGTCTAGTTCTTCTCTATTTTATAACCAAATTTCTATCAAATTACTTTCATAATCTTCTTTTTTATCTTATTTAATTCTCTGTTTATAGTACTTTCACTGCAATTTTCTTTTTCAGCCATTTCAAAAATAGGTATTTCCTTTAATCTATATTCAAAAATTTTTTCTTGTCTTTGACTTAAATATATCTTTGATTTTATATATTCGACTTCTTGTTTTGTAAATTCTAGTTTCATCATATAACTACCTCTTTTTCTTCTTTTGTTGTGATTTCCTATATCTTCTCCTTGTAGTAGTTTTTGTTCTTGTATATCTTTGCTTAATTCGTGCCATTTATAACACCTCCATTGTTTATAGTGGAGTTGTCTATATCTCCTGTGTCATTTATATCTTGATCGTATGTTTCTGTTTCGGTTGTTGTTTCTACTGTACCTATATCATTTAATAAATATACTAAATAAGCACCAGTTACAAACCAACACATTATTAGTACGATTATTATTATGAATTGTCTTTTATTCTGTCTTTTATAATCTTTTACTATTTCAAGTGCAAATCCATCTTGTTCAATTTCTTTTACTTCTTGCTTCAATGCGTTTATTTCTTCTTTCATACCACCCCTCCTTAACTATGATATTTAAGAACATGCTTTTCTATTTCTTCTTGTGCTATTTTTCTTATATCTGTATCATAATTATCTAACTTTTTTTCTATTTTTTCAAGTTTTTTATCTATATCATTTAATTTTTGCGTTAAAATGCCTAATTGATATCCTTCTTTTTCACTATCTTGTTGAGTATTTCTTTTTGAAGTTGTTAAAGCCACAACAAAACTTAATACAAAACCACCAATTGCTATTAATAATCCAACTTCAATGCTCATATAGATAATCTCCTTTTCTATTTTAATTATAACACTTTTTTTATTATTGTCAAAAAAAGAGCCAAACTCATCGGCTACAAACTCGCTCTTTTTTAATAGCTAATATAAGAAAGGTGTTATTAGCTTTAATATATAGTAATAGAAGTAATATTTCTATGGATTAGAAAATAATGAAAAATATAAATAATTTATCTAAAATACCGATTTTTCCGTTAATTAAAATGGTAAATCACTATCTTCAATTTCTATACTATTTGTTGCATTTTCTTCTGTCTTAATACTATTATAATACTGATCTTGTTTATTGTCTATTTCTTCTTTTTTGGTGCTTAAAAAACTAACTTTATCGCATCTTACATAAGTTTCATAATGCTTTTTATCTTCTTTATCTGTCCATACTTTCTTTTCAAGCCTACCTCTAACACTTATTAAATCGCCTTTTTTACAATATTCAGCTGTTAGTTCTGCTATTTTGTTTGTTGCTTGTATATCTATAAAATCTGTTTCATATTCTCCGTTTGAATTTTTGTAATCTCTAGGCACTGCTAAACTAAAATTAATTACTGCATTACCATTTTCAAAATGCCTTAATTCTATATCTTTTGTTATTCTTCCTATTAATATTACTTGGTTCATCATAATACTTCTATCTCCTCTTCTTTTTTACTTTTTGCTATTAGTTTTGTTAAGAAAAATATTAAATCATTACTATCTTCTAAATCTTTCTTTTGTCTTGCTACTTCTTGATATAAAAACTCTATTTGTTTTTCCATTTTTTCTATTTTGTTTTTCATTCCCATTTTTATTCTCCTTCTTTTATATATTTAAAATGTAATCCTTTTGTTTCTTTTTGTACACCTCTGCAAACTCTTGAAACCATATCACCATTTTTATGGCCATAATATAGTCCTGCTTCAGTAGGGCTTGAAAATACCTTACCTGTTTCTATACATAAAACTTTATCTGTGCTTCTTGTTCTTTTTATATTGTCATCAATTTTCATAACTTCATCCTCTAGTGAAATTGCATACTCTCTTAATAGAAAGTCATCATTATTTTCAATATTTCTATATATAAATTGTATAGGACAATCTTTTGCCTTTTCTTCTAATGCTTTTGAATATTCACATTCGTAAATATCTCCTTTAAATCCCACTCTTTTAGGTTGTTTACCTGCGTAACATAACTTTAATAAATCAATAATTTTTATCATTTCCATTTCTTTACTTCCTCCAATAACTTATTTATTTCTTTTTTACTTTTTCTTTCTATTTCAACTAATCTGCCTATATCTTTTTTTGGTAGCCATATAGAACCTAAATGGTCGGCATTTAATTTTTCAGCATATTCATATAAACTTAATTGCCAAGATAAATATTCTTTATCTAAACTTGCAGTAGTTTTTATATCAATAAGCCAAATTTCTCCATTTATTTCAGCCAACATATCATATCTACCTGCATAAATATCCTTGTAATTTACTATTTTTTCTTGTTCTAATACATTTATATTATATTTATCTTTAAGCCTTAAATACTGCCCAAAAGATGCCTCTTGAATGTAATTTAATTTTATTGTTATTATTCCTTTTTCATATTGTTCTATGTATTGGTGTATTTGTGATCCATATGATGCCTTTCTCATTAATGTTTCACGTGGAACATTCTTATATTTATCAGGAAATATCTTTTCTAATATTTGTGTTACAGAAGGAACAATGTATAAACCTTTGTATAAATATACATGTCCTTCTTCTACATATTCTATTTCATTATTCACATTTAATCACTACACTAGCACTCGCTTCTGATGTCTTTTCATATTGTTTTGCTATTTCAGGTTGTTCTGCTTTTAATCTTTTTGTATCAATAGTTGTTCTTACACTACCTTTTCTATATGTTGCACTAAATCCATCTAATAATATTTCTTTTTTGCCTGTTTTTTCCATTGCTTCTTTTAATTCTTCTTTAAGCTCTTTTGCTTTCAATTCCATTGCTAATTTTATTTTTTGAAACTCTTTAAAATCATTTATAAAATCTTGACTTATAACTATTTCATTATTTTCTACTTTTACTAATTCCATTATTTATTTCCTTTCTTTTTAATAATTTCACTAGCTTGTTCTATTGTTAATTCTGATATATCATTTATTCCATAGTATTCACACATTGCTACTAAATCTATTCCTAATGTTTTTATATAATCTGTTTGTTTTTTACTTGCTAATTTGACTGTTTTTTCTTCGCTATTACCTGTATTTGTTGTATCACTATCTTTTACATCATCTATCAAGAATAATCCGTTTAAAGCATATTTTCTTGCATAACTACTACTTGCTCCTGTTATTTGGCTTCCATCCATCCCACGTTTTGTTTCTTCTTCTCTTGCATAAGCTGTATTAATTACATATTCTTCACTTTCTAAATCCTTTAATATTGCTGTTGCTTTTATATAAAATCTTTGTCCACCTGTTATTATTGTCCTTTCATTTTCTCTTTTTAAATCTTTATCATAATAACTTTCTGTATATTTTTCTTTTGTGTTATCTCCTAACACTAACATTTCATCTTCAATTTTTAATACACATTTATTTTTTGCTAATAAAGGTTTTACTGCTTCAAATATATCTTCACAACTTCTATAACTATATTTACCAAAACTATTATATTGATTTTTTGGTGCTTTTAATTCTTGTTGTATATTACTTAATTTTTCATAAATATTCATTTTCTACCATTCCTTTTCTTTTATTAATTTCTTTATTGCTTTTTTGTTTTTCCAATTTACTCTTAATGTTCTAAATCTGCCATCTCTTTCTGAGATTAATATATCAGGATACATCATTGCAAGTTCACTCATTCTTGGTGATGCTTCATATCCTACAAAATATGGTTCATGTTGAAAATCTTTTGCATACCACCATTTCACATCTTTTCTTGTAAGCATTGCTTTTAATATCGTATCGTATTGACTCATAACACCTCTCCTTTCTATAAACTTATTATATATCAAGTTTTAGATTTTGTCAAATGTTTTAATCATAATCATCTATTGATTTTTCTATTATAAATACTATTCTACTTGTATATGCTTTAAATTGCGGATAATTATTATCTAATGTTTCACATAACTCTTTTATTTTTTTTAATTTCTTATTTGATATTGTTAAATCATACTCTAAATCCTTTACTTTTCTTTGTAAGTTAAGATTAGCTTCATACATTTTCATATCTACTTTAGGACCTCTATCTATATACATAATTACCCCTCCATTAATCAAATATTGATATTTGTCTGTCTATATTATCAAGCATTTGTTCACTCGCTTTTTTACAAAAATCTTTTTTTATTTCAAAACCATAACAACTTCTATTTAATTCTGCACATGCTCTTAAAGTGCTCCCACTTCCAGCAACTGGATCTATAACAACATCTCCCTCATCTGTAAATATTTTGATTAATTCTTTTAATACTTTTACTGGTTTTTGTGTCGGATGTATTTTTGGAACTTCTTTGCCATCCTTTTTCCATTCAAACCAATTAAATATCATATGATTTTGTCCATCCAAACCTATGTTTCTAAACTTAGGAAGTTTATCTCTATAAAGTACTACTGCATATTCACAAGCATTTACTATTTTCATATTTGCTTTTAATACTTGAGCTGAAAAGTTTTTTACAAATATTAACGGATAATTTTTATTTAACCCATGCTTTTTTCCTTGTTCTATAACCATTGGTATTTGTTCAAAAGCACAGAATACAATCATTGCAGGAGCATTACTGCTTTTGCCTCTTTCTCCTGCCTTTTTAGGTTCTTTATTCATATATCTAGTGCAAAAATCAAAGAAATTATTTATTTTAAAGTCATTATCTGTATCAAAAAAACTCGTTCCTGCTAACTTGCTTTCTCCGTTTTTATTATCTCCGTCCACATACCATTGAGGATTGCTTGCATAAGCATTAGCACCTAAATTATAAGGAATATCTGCTATTATTAATTGTGCATGTGGTATTTGATACCTTTTAGCATTTTCAAAATGGTCATTTATCATTTGTATTTTTACATTTCTTTTTTCATCTAATTTAATTTTTTTATCTACTACTATATAATCATTCATCGTCTTTTTCCTCCAATTTATCATAACATTTACTGCATAGATAATCTTTGTCTATAATTTCTATTTTTTCTTCATTTACATATTCGCCACATATATCGCATCTTACTGCTTGTCTATAAGCACCTTCACAATAAGGACAAGCATAATATTCATGTATAAATGAACCACCTTCAAACGCACCACTTGGAGTTAAATCTTCACTATATTTTTTTGGATCATCAAATATTTCTCCACATTCTAAACATATATATTTTTCTTCCATAATTTTATCTCCTAATCTAATAATTTATATATTTCTTTTATTCTTATTGCAAAAAGTTGTAAAGTAAAATGCTGTTTTCCTGTTTCTTTCTCTAATTTTTGCATATCTTCTAAATCTTTTAATAATATTTCAATTTTTTTCTTTGCTAATTCGTTCATAAAGATTATCTATCTCCTTTTTAAATTTTTCTAAATATATTCGCCATTCATCAAGTGGATTTAGTGCTTCTTGATGAAATTGTTTTAATAATTTACACACCATCAAATCAGTTGTAAGTTCTTGTAATGTTTTATTAATATAAGTTTCTCTTTGCAAATCATTTACTGCTTTTTCCTTTTGATATTCGCTTATATTATCCATTTAATATTTTAATTAGATATTCTTTACTTGCATAAGTTCCTAAATTATCAGTTAACATTCTTTTTATTATGTATTTTTTATTTTCTTCTTTAACTATACCTCTTTTTATTTGATTTTCTACAACCAATGTTGCCAATTCCTTTCTTGTCATTTTTTCTAATTTCATATATAACACCTTTCCTTTCTTACACTTATAATTATAAACTATGTTTTAGAAAATGTCAAGCATTTTTTTAAAAAAATTTAGTTTTTTTCATTACAGTGCTTATATTTCCATATATAGCCACCTGCTGTTTTTCTTTTCCCTTTGCATACAGAAGATATATTATTTCTGTTAATATTTAATTCTTCTTGTATCCTAACGATACCATCCCATTCTTTTATGAACTCATTATCTTTGCTATATTGAAGAATTTTTTTCCTTTTAAAAGCCATTTTATCATTATATGTATTATTATATTTATATGTACACCATTCTAAATTATCTACACAATTATTTAACTTATTTTCATCTTTATGATTTATACACTTATAATTATTATCATTTGCTATAAAATTTTTAGCAACTAAACTATGCACAGTATAAGTTTTTCCTTTTTTGTTTTTAAACAACATCACAGTCAAATAACCATTTCTAGATAAACCTGCTTTTAATATTTTTTCTTTAAATGTTTGTTTTCTACCATTATTTCTTACTATTTGTTTTTCTAAACTCTTTATTCTTCCTAAATCTGATACTTGATATAATTCCTCATATCCTTTTATGTTTTTCCATATTTCTTTCATAATGTTCCTCTTTCTGACTAATATAAAAGAATATTTAATGACAAGCAGGTTTTTTGTCTAAGTAGTTCCTACTCATCATTAAATATTCTTTTACTACTTAGACATATTTATTATATCATATGTTAATAAATTATTCAATTCCTATTTCATATTTTATACTTTCTTGTCTTTTCTTTAAAGCATTTATCTTTTCTTCAATAGTTTTATAAGTATTTTTAAATCTTTCTAAATTGCCTTCTTTTTTTGCTAATAAGTTTATATCATCTTGACACATTCTTGTTGCTAATGCCTTAAAATAATCAAGTGCTGGTGCTTTTCCATCTACTTCTGTATTCCAATTAATACGTTCTTCTGTTGTTTTTATTGCTTTATTTATTTCTATTTTTGTTTTTAATGTAATTACATCTTCTTTTAATCTTGCCATTATTTCTCCTATAATATAATTCAAATTAGCATATACTTCTATATTGTGCGAATATTCATACATTGTGTTGCATTGATCCAAAAGTTCTTTAAATACTTCATCATATAAGTTTTTTAATTCATATTCATTTATATTTTTTATATTAAAAGGATTAAATAAATACATTTTATTGTTCATTTGTTTCGTCTCCTTTCAAATACTTTTTAGGCAATCTATACATTGTAAATAATTGTTTTGCATTTTTACTATATATAAATACATAATTGTTATATAATTTTACCTTTGTATTATTTTTATCAGCTGTTTTTTCTAAATATTTTTTTAATTTTTCATCATTTATATTATCTGGACTTTTTCCATAATCTAATGCTTTTCTAAATAATCCTTTTCTTTCTTGATGATTTAAGTTAGTTCTCTGTCGCATTCTCATTTTACTATGTTTAGATAATTTCATATTATCTACTCCTTTGGCATTTCATATACAATTCTACTGTTTCTAGTTCCACCAAATAATTGTAATAATTCTTCTCTTGTAAAACTTCCAGCAATGTATTTTTGCATCTCATCTAATACTTCTAATGCTCTTTTTATTGTCTTATAAGCCCCTAATATATGACTTGTTCTTTTTGCTCTAATTACATAACTATCTTTACCATATTCTGCAATATATATCTCATAACTTCTTATTAATGTTGTTCTATCTTGACTCCTTATCCATAATTCCATAATTATCTCCTCCTAACTTTTACTTTTGGTGTTTCCAATACTATAGGTTCGTCCATATTCAAATCAATGTTGTGTCTTATTATCAGAACCTTTAAATATTCAGTTCTATTTGTATAACTTATTGCTTGACTATAACTATTTGTTTTTCTTAATAATTGATACCCTGTTCCTGCTGTATATCCATATACTCTGTAATTGTAGTTGTAATAGTTCATTTATTCTCCTTTATCTTTTAATACCAATCATTACCATTTACTTCATCAAGTCTTTTTTGAGTAGGTAGATAAAAATGCTTTTCTTCTTTTTGACCTCCCCAATCAAAATAACCAAAACCTTTTGAATAAGTGTATAACCAAATTGTATCTTCATCTGTTTCACATAAATGGTCATCCGTTTCATAAGTAACTTCAAATTCGCAACCATCTTTTAATAAAACATAGCATTCTCCTAATCTAGATTGTGCATCTTCACTATCCCTATCGTGCCATTTATCTTCACTAACAAATGCTTGTTCACATATTTTTAATAAATCTTCTCTTGTATATTTTTTCATATATTAATCTCCTTTTTCTAATATCCTACTTAATTCTTTTTTAGGATTATCTACTACTTCACAATAACTCATCTTTTCTATGTAGTTGTGTATATTGTTTAGCATTATGTTCAATCGTTCTATTTCATCAACTAATAATCTTCCTTGATAATAACCCAAATCATAAATATAAGTACCATTTTTAAAAGTTGTGTATGTATTTATATCTTTTAAGTCTGTTTTCAAATCTTCTAATGTTTGTTTTTCAAATTCTTTATCTGTCATATATTATTCTCCTTTACCTAATATCAAATATTCCATCTGGATTTTGCTCGCATACATTTCGCATATCTTGAAACACTTCTAATAGTCCTTCATAAGTTCCCCATCCATTCTTAGGGTTTAATTTTTTGTATTCTTCTTTATTTTCTATCATATCTTTTATTGCTTTATTTATAATAGGTAATGCTGTTTCACAACTCATGTTATGTAATTTTTTAAAGCCTTTTTCTTTATCTAATGCTTTATAATACATGCCTGCTAAATTGTATGTTACATTGCAGTCATAAATAGAAACAGGTCTTTTTGCTATAATATCTATATCTAAACTCATATATTATTCTCCTTATTTATTTTATTATTTTATCTACACAACCATATGAAAGCATAAATAAAATTGCTATTAAAATTAAACACCAATATATTTTTGCAATTATAACTATTTCATCATCATTTCTATCATCAAGTATTAAAAACATAGAATAGCCACTCCACAAAATAACTAACACTAATATAATAGCTACAATTATTTTCATATATTATTCTCCTTTTAGTTCAAAATCTAATTCTTCTTTTGTTAATTCTGTTGTTTTTTCACAATTTTGACATCTGGTATATGCACCATCTAAAATGTATTTATTTTTATCTTCACTTAATTTATATCTTGCATAAGTATTAATATCTACTTTTCCACATCTATCACATACTTTAATTGTTTTTGCTAAAAAAGATTTTACTATTTCATTTTGCATTAATTATCACTTCCTTTTAGTTCTTTTAGTTTATCTAAAACTCTGTTGTATATAAAAGTATAATGATTTGCTCTTGTCATATTTTTATCATCTGACTTCATTTCACTAACTCTTTTGTCTAAATTATCTCTTTGTAATACTAACCACTTTTCTAACTCACCTAATATTTTATTTTCTTCAATTATTTTTTGCTTCTTAACTTCTGCATATGCTTCTGGTGAAAGCATTACTTTTACTCCATCTAATTCTCCTATATTCACTATTCATCACTCTTTCCTTATTCATTTTTAACAATATATTAATTATCTGCATATTTCCATTTATAATTGCCTGCTGTTTTCTGTTTCCCTTTGCAACATCTAGAAATACTAATTGCAAATATATTTAATTCTCTTTGTACATCTCTGAATATCAACCCACATTTCTTTTATTTTATCTTTCATTACTAATCACCACCACATATGCCAATGTGCTAATTTCATTAAATCATATATTTCATTTTTGTATTTTTCATATTCATTAGCATCTACAAAATAATCAATTTCATCTAATAAATAATCTGATTTTTCTATAAGCATATCTATTATTTGTAGTTGAGTATATTCTTTTCTTTTATAATTAAACTTATAATATTCTAAATCAACAGTCTTACTTGCTTCTTCTTTATATATTTTTAAGTGTTCATTTAACCATTTTATAAGTTCATAGTCTAAGTTCCAACATTCTTCTGATTTTATTTTTCTTTCTTTTTTCTTTGTTATTATTTTCATTATTACTCACCTACCTAACAACTACCATATTTATATGAAACGAAGCATTCATATTCTTCATTATAAAAAAAACCTAATTCATCTAATTTCTTTATATCTTCTTCACTCATATTTTCTTTATCACAACATACACCAAATTCATCATGTTCAGCCCATGTAGGATAGATCTTATCACCTATATATTTTTCAAATATTTTTAATGCTTCAATTAAATCTTTCATTATTACTCACCTTTGCTTTCTAAATCTTTTATATCATCTTTTAAACAAGATAAATCTTCAACAACAAATGTAGAAATAGTTTCGGCTCCTAATCCCCATTGATTATTTATTACATAATAGCTCATAAAATCAAATATAAACTCATTATCAAGTATATAAAAATCGTTCATTTGTTTACTATATTTTTGAATAAAATAACAGCATTCAGCAATATTTTTATTTATTTCACCATATTTGTATGTTTTATCATATCTAAATGTTAAAGATATATTTTTACTAATTACTCCTAAACTATCTTTATAAGTAAATGGTAATTGAAATAACATTACTATTTCTCTTAATGGCATTTCTTCATTATCTCCTAATTTTGCTTTTATGGTTTCTTCAATACCTTTTCTGGGAATAATTAACATTCCCCAACCTGTTTTTATATTTTCTAAATCTTTTCTTTTAAATGGAAACTCATCTCTTAAAAAGTATGCAAAATTTAACCATTTAACAGTATTTTCAAAATTATAATATTTTGTTTCTTCTTTCATACTTATTCTCCTTTGCTTTTCCTTATCTTTTCTCTTAACCTTGCTATTTCTTTTATATATTCTATTGGTACATATATGTATCCTTTATGACTTATGTGTTTCATTTCCAACCTAATTCTTCTATTTGTTTATTTATTGCTTGTAATAAATCTAAACTTATTAAATATGGTTTATCGTATACAGTTGAAACTTTTATAAATTTTTTTCTTTTTTCTCCTGTAACTAATTCATATACTTTCCAAAATTCAACATCTAAATGCTTTTTTCTATATCTCAATACTTCTTTATTTTCAAATACTAATTCATACCCCAACTTTTCAAACATTTCTTTAGCACTCATTTCTTTAACTCCTTTATCAGTTCTTTTAATTGTTGATTTTTTATTTCTAACTTTTTTATCTTTTCTTCTAATTCTTCATAATGATTTTGTTTATCTAATGATTTAATTAGTTCATCTAGTCTTTTATCTCCTAATAATTCATTATTTGCTTCTAGTGTATTTATCCTTGTTTTTAATTCATGTATTTCTTGTTTTAATTTTATATATTCCATAATTTCCTCCTATTTTATAAGCTTTTTGCCTACTAAATACAAAACAATTTCTAAAGGCATTATTATTATATCTATTACAAAAGATGGTATAATTAATAATATTCCCAGTGCTACACATATACTTGTTAAAATTAAATCTTCATAATCTTCTGCATATTTATATAAATTTATACTATCTTTTAACTCATTAATCATTGAAATTCCTAACATATTACCTCCTATAAAAAGTTTTTTCCATATTCTTTTATAAAATCTTCTATATCTTTATCATAATATTCTATCCATCTTTTTTCTGCTTCTTTTTTTATCATTAAATCAAATTTTTTATTAAAATGCACTCCTTTATTACTCATATTATGTAATTCAGGTTTTAAAAATACTACTAATCCATCTTTTATACTTTTCTTCCTGTTTGCTGTTCCGAAAAAACATTCATGTCTATGTGATCCATTAAATCTTTTATTTCTCCAATATGGTGGATTATCATTCATTATGCAAAACTCTTCTTTCATTCTTCCTCCAGCCAGTCATATTCATACAAAATCGGCTCATTTTCGCTTGTTTCTATCTTTTTAATATTATTTATCGTTTTAATGCCTTTTGCCTCACAATCGCGAATTATTGCGTTTATATACTTAATATTTAAGGCTCTTCTTAATACTGCTTCTTTAATTGCATATCTTGTTATTTCATTATCTTCCCATTTTGATATTTCTTCATATTCTAATGGACTTAATGTTCTTCCAAAATTCTTTTCAACTAAATCATATAATGTTTCTTTTTTATTTATATTTGTTTCTGTATATATATTATCTATATTATTATGTAAAGATTTTTTACTACCCCTATAAAGATTTTTTACTACCCCTAAAGAAACTTTATACCTATTAAAATTAACATTATTTATAATTTCTTTATTTTTTTCTATTAATCCTTTATCACATAAATTTTTTAATGCAGTATCTATAGTAGGCAAAGAAACATTACACCATTTTGACAAATAACTGCGACTACCATAAAATGAACTTTCTCCATCTTGACTAAATCCATATATTATTGCATATACTATTAATTCATTTCCTTTAAGATTTAATTCATTGACCATCCATCCATCAATAACAATATGATTTTCATTTTTTATTTCTGACATAGACCCTCCCTAACTAACTAATTCAAAAAAATCACTAATACAACCATCTAAAGCATTTGATATAGCCATTGCTGTTCTTGTAGGACAGGTCTGATGTCTATTTATTATTCTTGATAAATAACATTCATGCATTCCGATAGATTTTGCAAGTTTTCTTTGATTTTCTACTTTTTGTCCTTGTTTCCACATATATCTTGTTATGTTATACATTTTCTTAACCTCCTTTAGTTATATTATACTGCATTTTTAGAAAATGTCAAAGAATATATTTCAATTTATTCATTGCTTCTTTATTTTTATATTTAAGTTTTGCTTTTTCATCCATATATATCCAATGATGACAATATAAACATAACAATCTATCATTTTCTTTATTATGAAATCTTCTTACATTACCACAATGTTTGCATTTTACTGATATTCCAGTAAACAATGCAACATCATCATTAAAATAACCTTTTGCCATTATTTCCTCCTATTCTTGTACTTTTAATGTTAATAATGCTGGTAGCATACATAATAATGCTATTAATTTTGTTAATAAGAACATACTCATGATATCTAAATCCATAACACCAAATATCATTCCTATTACAAATAATACTAGAATTATCTTTTTCATTATTATCGCCTCCTTACCTTACAATTCAATTATATAAAATGTTTTAGAAAATGTCAAGCATTATTTTAAAAATTTTTCAAAAAAATAAAAAAGGCTTATAAAAGCCTTATTATAAAGGGGGTTGTGTTTTTAGCAACACATATTATTATATCATTTTTTTATTAATAAATCAATTACTTGCCACACCATAACCAACCTAAAGCATGTGCTGTATCTTTTCCTACAATACCATCAGCAGTAAGTTTATGTTTCTTTTGAAATACTTTTACTTTTGCTTCGGTTTTAGAACCAAACTTACCATCAATTTCTAATCCACCTAATGCTTTTTGTAAGTTTTCTACCATTTTACCTGTAGAACCTACTTTTAATAATCTTGTTAGATTATGTTTTGGTTTACTAATTTTTTCTTTTATTTTACTTACTATTGTTTTTTTATAACCATTTTTACCCATTTTTTTGATAATACTAGGATAATCTAAATAAGCGTAATCTTGATCTGTTGTAACACCACCAATTTTAGGACTTCTTATTTCATTAGAACTTCCACCAAATTGCCATAAACCTGCATTAATTCCACTTGGTTTACTTGATGTCCAACTTGCTATCCACCAAGAATATTTTTTATTCAATGATGCCCCACTTATTTTATTTCTATACCAATCTACATTAGTATATACTCCAAAATAATATCCTGCTTTTTCAAGTGCATTTCCATATTCTTTTACAATAGCATTTAAAGTAGATTTGCCAGTTTTACGAATACTTGCATCTTCCATATCAAGATAAATAGGATATTCAAACTTTTTACCCTTTATTGCTTTTAAAAATGCTTTTATTTCTATTCTTGCTTCTACTATTGTTGTTGCATAAGTGTACCAATATGCACCTACGCCCCAGCCTTGTTTTTTTGCATTTTTATAATGTTTATCAAACATATTGTCTTTTGTTCTTGAAAAACCTGCCCTTAATATAGCAAACTTAACTCCTGATTTAGTGGCACTTGCATAAGGATAACCTTTTTGCCAAGAACTTAGATCAACTCCAAATACTTTAGCCATTATTACACTCCTTTTCTAAATTCATTGCTACTGCAGAAAGTCCTGCAAATATACTTGTCATAAGTACTCCAATTATTGCTTCTTTTATATTTACTTCATACCACATTACGCCTGTTCCTGCAGTTATGAATGAGCCAAAGAACGCTTGAAAAAACGTCCTTATAGCTCTTTTTAAAGTGTTAGTTGTTATTTTCATCTAACTCGCCTCCTTGTATATTCTTCTTTAATAAGTGGCTTGCCATTTTTAGTTCTAGCACCACTATATTCTCTTTCAAAACCTTTTAACACATCATCAATGTATCTTATATCGTTTGTATCTAAATACCCTTTTATGTTTTCATCTATCATTCTTAATGTGATAGCATCAAACCTATCTCTATCGTATCTTTCAACCACATGGACGTAGTTATGTGCGTCTTTTTGAAGCAAAGCACAATTCCATTCAAGGTATCCGAGTTCAGGTATATTTTGTGCTATACACACTCTTTTAGGTACTATAAGATGATGAAATGTTAATTCTTTTTCTTTATTAAATTCATAACCCATAAAATCGTGTTTTAATTCTAACAATTTATACTTTGCTATCATTAATTTGGTTATGTCACGCAAATTTCATCACATCCTTATTATTTATTTCCAAGAACCTATTGCAATTGCTTTAATGTATATATTGTGATTACCACCAGTTGCTCTTAATACTCTAATTGAACCAGGTGATGTAGTAGTTGGGTCATCCACACCAAACCAAAATTGTTTATTGTTACATGTTACGTATTGTTGATACACACTTGTAAATGGAACTTCCCAATTAGGCATATTTGATACATCGGCAAAATATATATTGCCCCATGCTTGAAGTGTAACACTTACTTGTTTTTCTACCCAAGCAATTTGTAAACCATTTTGTAATCTTATGTATCCATTTGTTCCTAAATGTGAACTATCAATTCCAGGACTTAAAGTACTCCACGCTTTTCCATTCATAGTTCTAACATAAATTGGCGGATTATTCATATCTGGTACATATATTTGTGCTTGATTGAATTTATTTCTAGCATTTCCTTGAATACAATATAATACTCCCCATCCTGCAGTAGCTGGAGGAGCTCCATCTCTATCTAAAGAAGTAACCCCACCAACTTCATGTCCATAAGTAGCAACTGCTAATGTTCCAGTTGTTGTATTGTCAAGTAAATCAAAAATAGTATTCCAATCATATGTACTATCACCTTTTATGCTATATTCTGTATTAACATTAAATGAATTATATAATTCGTGTATAGCAGTATCCATTATATTTAAGTTTTCTGCATTTATTGGTGTATTTCCTGTGTATTCGGGTTGTACTGTTTGATATTGTTGTCCATCAATAAGAACATATCCTTCTCTGGACATTTCACCATTTTCCCAATTAATTCTATTATATGCCATTTTTATCACTCCTTTCATATTTAATAGCATAATCAAAATCTCCTGTTGCTGTTATTGGTACGGATAAAGTATACCATTTACCTGTGTCTACATGTTGATAATTAATACCACCCTGTCTATCATATATATTATAATACAATTTATACTTTATGAAAATATGTGTAAAGTAGTTTTCTGTATCTGTTGGATATAAATTATTACTTGGCTGTCTGCTACTAGGTTCTAATATACCAAGTAAATTTTCATTACTAAATATATTTCTAAATATTATCTTATCTCCAAAAAATTCAACATTATTATCATCCAAAACGATTTCCTTTTGCATATCATTTTTATTTGTTCCTAATCCTACACTATATATATGAGCAGATGCTAAACTTTCATAATAAGGATATTCTTCAGTAGTTTTAGGATTTGCTTCATTCCATTCAATTGGAAGTGGTGTTAAATGTATAGGATAAGTTACTCTTGATGAACTGGAATTAAATGTTGCTTCAGTAGAAATAATATCTTTTCTCACAATAGAAACATTATCAGTTTCTTTTATTGTTAAACTATAATCAAACAGATCTAAACAAGCATAACAAATATCATTTGCGAAAAAACCTATTGCTGTTATCTTTTTATTGCTATATCTACTTGCTGATTTATATATATATTCAATTTCATTTTTATTTGTAGAATTACTTATATAATTGTTTGTCATTGTAAATTCTATATCAAAATCACTAGGATATAAAATACTTTCTACATCAAAGTCTAATTTTCTATCAAATTTCACATAACATTTTGACAAAAAAGGAGATTGCCAATATTGATTATCAAAATTTTCTTGTATTTCTACCATACGTCTTAAGTAAGTATCAAGTATCAAGTTATTAAATATTAATTCTCTTTTATCAGTTTTAATTTTTACATATTCATTTTTTATTTTCATAGCAACCTCCTATTCATCATATACACCATAATTTTCAATTATTTCATCACTTGCATATTCTATAACATTTATGCTGTCATATTTTGCTTCGTTTTCTTCACTTATAGACTTTCTAAATATATCAATATAATTAGCCTGTAATTTATTATTTTGTGCTACTATTTGACAATTATAATAGTCATAATGTGATTGCGTTTCATTTATTTCAGTTATAACAAAATCTCCATTTATAAAGAATGCAGGTCTATTTATTCTTATTTTATCTCCTATTTCAAGACCATAATCTTTATCAAAGGAAAGTTCTACTTTTGCTGTGTTATTTGCATTTGATGTTATTAAATTGCTACAATACTCTACTAATTCAGTATAAGTAAACCAACTTTCATTTACATCTATTGTTTTTTCTATAATTCCACTATCAGTTAAAAATTGCGAACATTTATATATTTCATTTGAATTAGTTACCCTAAATAATTGATATTTAAGCATTGTATCACTTTCTATTGTTCTTATATTTTGTGTTGTGCCTTTCCATTGCATACCAGTAATAAGATTTTTAAAAAAACTATCTCTTTCTAATATAAGTGTTGCATTTTCAGTATCACCATCATTATATACAACTCCACTAGGCAATACTATATCTTTATTATCAACATCATACGTTATTTCATACAAAATTTGCCCATTTTCGTCCGTTATAGATAAAATAGTACAATTAGTTGTATTGTTATTTAAACACACTCTAGAAGCCCCATTTGAGCCAAAATCAATAGGATTTACAAATGTTTGCGTTTCCTCTGATATAAGTTTCATAACTTCAAGTATTTGTTGATTTGTTCCTGACGTATAAATCCTTGCATTCTTTACATTTATTGTATTAAAATATCCATTATTTTCAATTATAGGCTTCATTTCATATAAACCTTCTGTTTTTTCACTTGTTATTATCATTTTAGGTTCTTGCCCTAATAATTTAATTATATCATTTATATGTATGTTTTTTTGACTGTCTATATTCCAAAAAATATTTAATTTGTTAGATAAATCATTCATTATTGTTTCTATTGTTTCTAAATAATAATTTACTGATATTGTTCTATTATCCATATTTATTTTTTCTAAATTAAAACCATCATTTATTAAAGGTTCAAATATTAAATTAAACAATTCATCTGTTTTATAAGTTCCACTTACTGATACATATCTTTTTGTAGTTAAATTCATAGGACTTAATAATGTAAATTCTATATCACATTCATCTTCATCAGTATGTTTTTGAGTAAGTTCTGCTTTATCTAAAAATCCTGTATATTTTAATTCGCATTCTGATAAATCATCATTTCCTTTCAACTCACCTTGCCATATTCTTATTTCTTGGAAAGCCATAGGTAGTTGTTCCATTGTTCTTATACCAAAATCAGCCTTTACATTTGAAAAAGTAAGTTCATTTCCACTTTTATTAAGTTCTAATGTATCATATACAGGTAATATTTCTTTTGATTGATAATAACTTTCTGCTGTTAAAAACGGTACTTCTTGCCATTCGGTTTCCCCTTCAGGCAAATCTTCTTCTATTGAAAAATATATTTTTGTTCCTTTTCTTATTTGAGTTGTAAATAAATAATATTTATTATCATATTCAAAATAATAATTGCCATATGGATAACTTTTATTTGCTACAAATCTTAATAAATAACCATATTCGTTATTTTCAGTAGTTAAATCTGCTATAGGATACAATGTACTATTTGGATGAACAATAGTAAGGGGAGCAAATGGTAAATATGTATAACCTTCATGTGAAAGACTTTCTACAACATCTATTCCATATTCTGTTTTTTCCCTTTTACTTGTATTATATTCTACATATACCATATTATGCTCCTGCCTTTCTTATTGTTTGTGCCACTACTGGTGTTATTGCTTGACCTACTTTTGTTCTATCCATATATACATCTGCTACTACATGTGAATTAACTGTTGTTGTATTTAAGAATGAATTTCCTTTTATATTTGCATTTGCTACCATTCTTCCTGTTTCTAAATTAACTGCTCCTTGCATTTTTCTTATCATTTCATTACTCATTTCATCTATTGAATTTAAAGCACTATCTGTATTTGCATCAATTCCTACTGCAATTCCTGCTGGTATCCATCGTCCAACTTCATCTGCCATTAGTTTTGACGGACTACCAATTTTGAATACTTTTTTAATAAATTTTGTAACATTTCCAACCATATCAGATATTCTGTCTTTGATCCATTGAACACCATTTGTTATACCTCTTCCTATTCCTTTTGCTACATTTAAACCTACATTTAACATCTTACTAGGAAGAGATTTTATTCCATTTACTACTGCATCTAACAACCCTTTTGCCACTGCTTTTCCTTTATCTATCATATGTCTACGCCATACTAATACTTTTGTAATAACTGCTACTAATGTATTCCATATTTTTGCTGGCAATTCTTTTATTTTCTCAGGCAATGATTTAAAGAAACCTACAACTGCATTTACTATTTTATTTATAAAGTTTCTGAAATTTGTTGAATGCTTATATAAAAGTGCAAATGCTCCAGCAAATGGATTTACTAAAAACAATAATATTTGCTTCCAATTATTTTTTACAAATTCAATTACTCCTGTAAATAATCCTTTCAAAAACTCCCAAGCACCTATTACAATGTTTTTTATGCCTTCCCATAATCCTATCCAAAAGTTTCTAAATCCTTCACTCTTTTTCCACAATAATACAAATGCTGCAACCAAAGCCACTATAATTGCTATTACAATACTAATAGGATTTGCCATCATTATTGCACCTAAAACTTTAAAAGCTGTACCAACTAATTTTATTATTGTCCATAATGTTTTAAATACTGTTACTGCTATTTTTATTGCCTTTCCTATTTTTGCAAATGTTCCCGCTAATGTACTAAATACCGCAACTACTTTAACAACAACCATTAATCCTAATATTGCACCTGCTAAAATTTTAACTAAAGTTTCATGGTCTTTCATCCATTTATAAACATTAGCTAACATTTGTATTATTGGCGGTATTATAGTAGCAAGTTTTTTTATCATTTGTTCTGCCACTTTTCCTATTCTAGTTATTACACCACTTATTCCACCCAAATTAGCTTTTTTTAATGATTTATCTAGTGTATCAAGTCCACTTGCTACACCTCTTGTAATCGCAGTTTTCATATTTGCTATCGCTGTTTGTACACCACCAACAGAGTTTTCTGCTTGAGTTTTAAAACTTTGAAATTTTCCTGTTCCTTTTTTATCTAAATCCATTATAGTTCCAATGAATTGATCCATTGATACTTTTCCACTTCTTAAATCTTCTCCTAATTGTGCCGTATTACCTCCTGCATATCCCATAGCCATTGCTACTTGTTTTAATTGTGCAGGCATAGCCATTTGAATTGTTCTCCATTCCATCATATCTGGCTTACCTTTAGAATATGCTTGAGAAAGTTGTTCTAGTGCAGAAGATTGTATTTGAGCAGAAGCACCACCAGCAAGTATTGCATCATTTACTGCTAAAAATATATCAGTTGACTTTTCTACATCACTATTTACACTAGCAAATCTTTGTACTGCAAGTGCAGCCTCATCAAGAGTTGTAGGAACATTTTGTAAACCTTTACTTAACTTATCTATTGAAGCTTTACTTTTATCAGCATCTATACCCAAATTAGACATTACTTTAGGGAAGTTATTCATTGTATCTAATCTTTTTATTGCACCATCCATTGAACTAGATATTGCATTTATTCCTTTAGATACTAATGCTGCAATTCCTAAACCACCAAGAATAGACTTTATCGTTGAACCTGTTCCTTGTACTTTACCAGTCATTCCTTTTAAACCTTTATCCATTCCTGATGTATCTAATCTTGTACTATAAACTAATGTTCCAGCTGTTGCCATCTAATCATCCTTTCTGCATTAATTTTTTTGCAATCTCATCAGCTTCATCTGTAACATTTTTAGGTAGTGGTAGTTGCCAATATTTCTTTAATTCTTTCATATCTTTATCTTTTCCTTCATAAGAACGATAACTCTTTATTTTTTCATACATATTCGTGTCATTTAAGCCTAATTCAAAGGCTTTAAACTTCCACCAATGTATTTTGTCTTTTGTTAAATCTACCTTGTAATCGTGCCAAAAAGCACTAAATATATATTGACTATCTAAATCATAAGAATATATTGGTCTTTTGTTTCCACTACCTTTTTTTTGTTTATGATTTTCTTGGTCTTTACCACATTTATAAAACCATATAAGCTGTGTTATTGCTTCATCAATTACCTCCTTGCCTTGTTCTATTATTTCAAAAAAAGCAGGATAGAAAAGCCTTAAAGATTTTAATAATTTCTCACTATCCTTAATGCTCATATCCTGCATTATCATCTCGAACTTTAGCATATTACGATAATCGGTATTTATCTTGTATCTTTTTCCTTTTATATATACATAATAAGGAAGTCTATCCATTATCATATTCATACTAATATCTCCTATAATTGTTTCTCCTATTATTTCTTCTAAAATTTCTATTTTGATATTTATTTTGATATCTTTCTACTGTTTCATTTTCATTCTTATAATATTCTTCTACTCTTCCAGCCATATAAAATATTATTTTTGTTACAACTATTGCACCAAATTCTTTTTTAGTATCAGTTTCATACTTATTTTTTAATAATTCATATTGACCTTCGCCTAGTAGTAAATCTATCGCTTTTTTTGCTACTTCTATATCATTTTCATCTGACTTTGACATTTCTTCAAATTCTTTTAACATCTTATCTGTTACATCTATATTATACTTAATTCCAAATATATCTAACTCTAATTTTTTCTCTACATCACTATAAGTTAAACTTTCCTTATTATACATTATTTATCTCCTTTTATATTAATTTGCAGTAAATGTTCTTGTTGATGTATTAAATTTACCATCTACAAAATCACCAACTGCTTTTAAACTACCTGAAGTTTCAAGCGGATCTCCACCATCTCCTTCAATACTATCAATAACTGCTGATACTTTGAATTTTCTTGCTGTATAAGTATTATCAGAACCATCTATTGGTCTAAATAATTCTACTCTTACATAATCAGTCATAGCATCTGCACCTGTTTTTTGATTTCTTCCTACATCATATAACCACATAGTCGCTTCTTCTTCTTTAATTAATTCTGCTTCAAAAGCAAATTCTGTATTATATGATTTTACTTTTGTTGAAGCTGATTTCATATTAATATAAATTTTTTCATCTTCTTCAGCACTTGGACTTTCGTTTAGTGAACTAAAACCAACTCCCATTAGTTTATAATCTGCTGTTGAAGTTGTACTTACATTAAGATAATCAGCAACGTGATATCTCATGATATTTGTTTGATTATCATTCATATCTATTCCTCCTTTTCACTATAATCTATATATAATTGAATGCCATAATCACCAATCGTTCCATCTTGATTTTTTGTCATTAGTAATATGTTTGTTGTTGTTATGTTATATACTGATTTATTATCTCCCAAATAAGGCACATTTCCTTCTTTGCATTGCACTCCAGCCCATTCACTAAAATCATCAAGTATTCCTAGCGATTGTATCTTTTGTGCATCACTTTCACTATAATTTTTTAACCATAGCATAAATTGTAATTCATACCTACCACCATTTAACCATTTTTGAATAGTGGTTTTACCTGTTCTTTGTAAAGCAATATTTTTAACATTTTCAGTTAATTCTTCAACATGTGTTTCTCCTATTTCATTTATTTTATCATATGTATCTAACCAATCTAATATACCTTGTGTCATTAAAATAACCTCCTACTATATTCTGATACATCATTGAGTATTGTTTGACCTCTATCACTTGCCATTCTTTCAAATGGCTGTTTTCCTCTTAATCCTACTTGTTTATGTATTCTAGGACTATATGCTTGATATGCTGCATATGGTGTGTCTATTGCCACTTGTCCTTGTCCTATAATAGTTAAAGGACTTGTTTTAACACTACTTTCCATAGCACCTGTATCTTTTGCTACATATAATTGCAAATTCCTAACAATTTCATTATCTAGAAAAGATTGTACTTTATCAAAGTTATTTTCAAGCAAGCTATTAAGTTGAGGTTGTTCTATTTTTAATTCACCTAAAAGTATTGTTCTAGGCTCATTAAACTTATGTATTCCCATTAAATCAATCCTATTTTGATATGATCTAAACTTGTGTCTTTTCTATAATCATCATAACTAGAAATTGAATAGACATTTCTTGCTCCAAATTCGCCACGCAATTCATTTATTGGAGCATCTGTGGTAATTTCATAGTCAGTAGACAAGTTAATGATTATATCTCCACTTCTGCAAGTCCATCCTATACCATTATAGTTTTGTTCTTCTACATAATCACTTGTATCATATACTCTAACTAAACTTTCATAATCAGTTGTTGTTGTATTGGCTTCTTTTCTGGTTAGCGAGCCATTCCTTAATGTTACTTTCAAGGAATGTTTATGCCATTTTACAACACCATCTTCTTTGTATTTATTGTAAATTGTTATTTCTTGTTCTGTAAACATTATAAGTACCTCGTTAATTCTTGAGGAAGTCCATTAAGTATTTCTCTTTTGTTTAGTTTTATATCATCTATGCTGTTATAACTTTCACTTACACCATCTACACTAACACTTGATAGATTTTTGTTTATGGTTTTGTCATTCAAAAATAAATAATCTACAAGTTCACATGCTACATATTTAACATCATCTGTTATATCGCTTTTTTCAAGTTTTTTATTACAATTATCTTGAATTATCTTCATTGCCTTTTTAGAAAAAAAGGAGAAGTCTTTTTCTTTGACTAAAGTTCCACTATATATTGCTGTGTAATAACCATAATCTACCATTTTAACTCCTCCATTCATTATTATTCTTCTTCTTTACTAACTTCTTTGTTAGATTTTTTTTCTTTTACAATAGGTTTTTCCTTTTCTACAAGTCCTATAATTTTTCCCATGTTGTTACCTCCTATTATGCTTTATTTGATAAATAGATACCTGCTACTTTGTTTTCATAAACATCTGCTAAACCATAAGCACGATAGAAGAATAACCAACCATCGCTATCTTGATTTGCTTCTGGAGTTATGATCTTGTTAACTGTATGTTTTGGATATTGTAGTAATGCAGGTTTATGAATTACCATAAAGTTAATATCTTTACCAGCAGCAGCTTTAGAATATCCTCCAGCTTCTTCTCCACTTGTTGAACCATCTGCAAGTTCAATAGCAGTATAGAAACGGCTTTGAGGTACTTTAACGATTTGTGAGAATGATGCTAATACTTCTTTTGATTTTGTTGTATCAACATTATTTACTGCATTAAATCCAGCAGGTGTAATGAATAAAATTCTTCCTTCTTCAGGTACTTCATCATCATCCATTTTTGTTTGTGCTGCTTGTAATGCTGTTAACCATTGTTCTCCAGTTGTATAAGTTGCTGCAGTTGCTTTTGATATACCACTAATTCCAGCATAAGTAGCAAATCTAAATGCATCCATTTCCATTTCTTTTAATTAAGTTCGTTATTCTTAACCCATAGAGCTATATGTTTCCATATAGATAAGACTATATCATCATCCTTTTTACAAGGAGCCACCCATTTCACACTCACTTGAGCATTACTCTCATTACGAGATAGTCGTTGAAGCTTTTATACAAATTCCCATGTGTAGTTATATGCTTTTTTTTGTTTTCCGTTACAGCACATTCTTATTTTATTTGCTATAACTTTTGTGCTTTTTGAATTTTTAAATATTTCATTATTTAACCATTCTCCAGCTTGATAACTACTTTCATATATTTTGTTTGTTTGTTTACACCTTACTTTTTTACAATTTTTATTGCAATATAGTTTATTTGTTTTAGCATGCTCTACATTTTCATGATAAGTACACCATTCTAAATTTTCAACTCTATTATCATATTTTTTTGCATTTATATGATTTATTTGTTCTTTATTTTCAGGATTATCTATGAAAGCATTTGCCACTAATCTATGAATGGTACATGTTTTTACAATCCCATTTTTTGACAAGTCAACAGTTAGATAACCATTTCTTTTTTTATTTAATTTTAATATCTTGCCTTTTACAATCCTATAATTATTGTTTTTTATGTTTGTATTTACTTTCTTATCAAGACTTTTTACTCTACCTATATTGCTAACTTGGTATAAACCTTCATAATTTTTTATATCTTTCCAAATTTCCATTTCACAATTCCTCCTTTAGTATTGCTATAATTTGTATAACTTGCCTGCTGATTGCCTTTTAAGGTTTCCAGCAATTAAGGCGATTTTCTAAATAT
Organism: uncultured Erysipelotrichaceae bacterium; assembly: GCA_902780395.1. Lineage (GTDB taxonomy): Bacteria > Bacillota_I > Bacilli_A > RF39 > UBA660 > UBA3789. The sequence goes on along the minus strand of CACZFH010000015.1, from coordinate 1,933 downwards.
AAATTACTTTATATTGTACCCATAAATTTACGCATTTATAAGTCTAGGCACTACTCTTGTTCTAATGAATTCACTTGATAATTTACCAAATGCAATTCCTGCTGTTTCTTCATTATTCATAGCATCTACATCAAACTTACGTCCTCTGTCATAATTGAATTGTACTGTTTCATAAGTTAAAGAAACATCACCTTTAACATATCCACTATTTCTTGAATAGTCTGCTAGACCATCCATTGATAATTTTGGTACTACGATTTCATTTGTATTAGCACCAGCTCTTACAAGTTCTGCATCTCCATCAAGTACTGCTGTCTTTGATGCACTCTTGTAAACTTCATCTAATTTTGCAATATACTTTTTGAATAAACTAATTGAGTTCATACTATCTCTCCTTTTCTTTATTTTTCTGTTTCTAATCCCATAACTCTGTTAATAAGATCATCATCTACACTATCTTCTTCGTTATGGCTTTGACCTGTTGTTACTTCTTTTGTCTCTTCTTTCTTTTCTTCTACATTAAATAGATAATCTGCATCTTTCTTTAATGCTTCTAATTGTTCAGAAAGCCCTGTTATTTTTTCACCATCATAAGTAACTTTATCAAGGTCTATTTGTTTTTTAACAATTTCAGCATTTCTAGGATTACTAGATGCTATTTCCTTGTCTATCATAAAACCTTTCTTTACATTAGCAATATCTTCTTTAGAACTCTTTTCTAATTCATCATATTTGCTTTGTAATTTTTCAAAATCTTCTTTTGAGACCTTATCTTCTGCCTTTTTTAAAGTTTCAATATCTTTATTTCTTTCGGCAATATTGTTATTAAGAGTTTCTATCTCTTTGTCTTTAGAAGCAATTTGTTCTTTTAGTTCTTCAATAGATTTTCCATTTGCATCCATTATTTTATTGATAATTTCCTTATCTTCAATTCCTAAATCTGTTAAAAATTGTCTTGTCATAATTTTTCCCTCCTACGATTTTTACCTATGTCATTTTCTTGTCAAAAAACCCTTAAATTTCTATATTTTTGTTCCATTTCCATTTCTCTTGATGCTTCACGATACTTTTTATATTCGTGTTGTAATCTGTTTTTTTCTTCTTTAGCATCTAATCCTTCTTTTTCTAATGCTTCAATATTTCTTTTTGTTTTTCTTATTTGATTTTCTAATCTTCTTTGTATTTGTGAACCATCATAAGCACTTATTTTTTTGCCTTTATATTTTACTGTTCTGTTGTTTATTTTTCTTAATTCACTTTTAGTATATTCAGGTTCTGCTATTCCTAAAAACACAGGTGTTGCATAGTGTTGACAATTATAATCATTCAATTCATCTTTGTATCTATCAAAAGGTTCATAATATACACCATTTACTCTTTTGCCTTCACTTCCGTCAGCAAATATTCTACCTTGCCAAACTTGGTGGCTTGGTCTTGCATTACCAGAAACATTAGTCATCCATCCATCTGTACCTAATTTATCATACACTTCTTGATTTATTTGTTCTCCTGCTTCTTTCATATTACCTATAACATTTCTTTTTACTGCCACATCAGGTTCAACATGTACCGTTTGTACTTTGCCGTTTATTTGCCTTTTATAACTTAAATTGATGCCTTTTTCTCTTACTTCTTTTGTTGCTCTTTTTACTGCTTCATCAAATGTTATATTTCCTTTTACCAATTCTTCAGTATATTTATTTACACTATTTATGTACTGTTTTTTAGCATTTTGAGGTAATTCTGCATTCATTTTCTTTGCTTCTTTAAATGATTTTGCAATAGCATCACTTACTATATCAAGTTCAGTTTTTGTCATTATTAAAGGTATATCTTTGTATTTATACATATCTTCCATTGATTGTAATTTTGTGTTTGCTGATTTTTTCATAGACTTACCTACATTTTGTTTTAAACTCTTGTTCACTTTCAA